>NSIB01000038.1 GCA_002737625.1 Flavobacteriales bacterium
GGGAAAAGAGCAAGTAAGCCGAAAGGCAAGGCGAAGGCCAATGAGAACCCAAACATTCCAATGATGGGCCTGAGTTTATCACCGTGAACCGCTTCAACCAAAACCGTTCCAACGATGGGTCCTGTACAAGAGAACGATACCAATGCGATGGTTACAGCCATAAAAATTGCACCGGTGATTCCTCCTTTATCGGCTTGTTGATCTACCTTGTTTACAATCCAAGACGGCAAGGTGATTTCGAAAGCGCCAAAAAAGCTTGCTGCGAAAACAATGAAAATCAGGGTGAAGAAAATATTGGGAATCCAGTGGGTGCTAATAAAGTTGACGGCGTTGGAACCAAAGGTTATGGCCACAATTGTGCCGAGTATCGTATAGAAACCAATCAGACTCAAGGAGAAAATCCCCGCATCGCGCAAAGCGATTTTTCTGTTGTTGTTTTTGATAAAAAATGAAACCGTCATTGGAATCATAGGGAATACGCAAGGGGTAAGCAATGCGGTAAGTCCGCTCAAAAAGGCAAGGATAAACAATCCCATGAAACCTTCGCTTTTCTCTTCGCCGGCCATGCCGTTGAAAGTTTTGGCGGCAACCGATTTTCCACTGCGGTAGGCGGGTTGGTTAGGGTTTGATTCTGTATTGTTGGTAACAGCGATTTGACCAGAATCAAAATTCTGTGCAGTGGTTTCCGCAGGAGTGGCGGCTTCTGTATTTGTTGTAGTAGAAGGATCCGCGGCCAAAATTGGGCCACTCACTATTAAAGTAGGGGTATTGATTTTCTGATCCCGAATATTGTCGCACCCGCTTTCATTACAAATTTGACCGTTAAAAATCATTTCGATACCGGTGCCAGAGATGGAACCCAACACTTTGATTTTCTGACGAAATTCACCTTTTCCAACGAATTCGCCGGTACTGCAATTCCAAATGTCGGTTTCTTTCACCATGCGGTCGCCCACGCCGTAGAATTTACCAACTAGCTGATAGGAAGTGTTTGGCGTGAAACCGATGCTGGCGCGTATAGGTCCGTCATCTTCGGGGCAATCACTTTTTTCACTGTATACGTGGAATCCTTTTACCACATCAAATCGAATAATAATTTCGATTATATCGCCAGATTTGGCAGTATTTTTTGAAAAGCTTGCTACAAATTTGGGCTTAGGGAAACCGGCAGCAAAAATTTGTGCAACGGCGGTAATTGTTAGGAGCGTTAATAGAAAACGTTTTAACATGGTATGTACAAATTTCGGGATTTATCGTTGAAAATTTACACGGTAGTTCACATTCCTTGGATAATTTGCTCAATGCGACATAGAAACCAATGCTTAGGTTTGTTACTATGAATTGGAATTGGATACGATGTGTTAGGATAGGAGTGACGTTTATACTTTTTGGACTGCTTAATTTGTTGGAGTTAAAAGGCCAATTGATGAGTACGCGCGAGTACATCGACTCGTTTAAGGTTGTTGCGATGCAAGAAATGCGAATGCATGGTGTTCCGGCCAGTATCACATTGGGTCAGGGCGTTTTGGAAAGTGCGAGCGGCAATAGCAAATTGGCAAAAAATTGCAACAATCACTTTGGAATTAAATGCAGAAGCACTTGGACAGGTGCGTTTTGTTTGGCGGATGACGATGCCAAGGATGAGTGTTTTCGGGGATATCCTTCGGTTTATGAAAGTTACCGCGACCATTCGTTATTCTTGAAAAATAGCAAACGATATTTCCCTTTGTTTGAGTTGAGCGCCACTGATTATAAGGGTTGGGCCACTGGATTGCGTGAAGCGGGATATGCCACCAATCCCAGTTATGCGAACATTTTGATTGGGGTCATTGAGAAGTATCATTTAGGCCTGTTTGATAGTGTGGTTGTTATGGGTGATGACTATGTGATTCCGTCTGAGGCTGGGGGCAATACGAATAACAATCCCAATGCTGGGAATTCGGCCATGGCGGGTGTTTCTGAAGTCAACGGCATACAAGCCATCATCGCAAAACCCGGCGAAACTCCCGAAGCTTTGGCTGCGAGGTATAATTTAGGAATTTGGCAGATTTATAAATACAACGACATTGAAAAAGGACAGATGCTAAATCCGGGTGAGATTATTTATTTAAAGCCCAAAAGACGTCGTTCAACGGAGACAAATCACTTGGTGAAACCCGGGGAAAGTATGCGTGAAATATCACAGCAATATGGAGTAAAGGTGAAACATTTGTATAAACTCAACCGATTGGAGCTCGGTGAGGAAGTACAACCTGGAGAGGTGTTAAATCTGCGTTCCAAACGTTCCAATCCGCCTATAACTTTGATCCCTGGAAGCGATACGGCCAGTAGGATGCAAACAGCAAAACCGGTTGATTATCGCAAGTTTATGAGCAACGATGTATCGCCAGTTACAGGACAACCTCAGGACACATATCATTTCGTAAAATCCGGAGAGACTTTGTATTCGATATCAAAAACGTTTGGAGTTACCGTGGAGCAGATTCGCGTCTGGAATTCTTTGTCGACCAACCAAATCAACGTAGGACAGCGATTGAAAGTTCGTTCGCCCAATTAAATCGCGGTGGTGAGCAGGTAATGGATCGAGTTGCCCATATTCTGTTGTAAAACGATTTTCTGGTTTGATGCGAAATGTATCGCTGAATCAAATTCGCCTTCAGGATGGTAAATGCTTAATAATTCCAGGTCGTTATGAACCGATACCTCTAAGCCCAATTGCTCCAGGGCCATCACCAATGGGTTGTGTTTATTTTCTTTATTGTCTATTACGCATCGAAAAACAATGGCGCTATTTTGCATCAAATTGCATCGCACTTTATTTTCCGACAGGGCCTGAAAGATTTGTTTTAGGTGGTCTTCGGCGATGAAAGTGAAGTCTTTAGTGCTAATTTCTAAGAGCAACTGATTGTCTTTGTGTATTTTACAAGCAACTTGGATGCGGGAATTTTCATCGCTCACTTTGGTGCCAGGCGCAGTGGGGTTCAAAAACGATCGAACAAACAAAGGGATGTGATTTGCCTTTAGCGGTTGAATCGTTTTTGGGTGAATCACGGATGCACCGTAATAAGCCAGTTCTATGGCATCGTTGTATGTCAGTGTTGGAATCAATACCGCATTGTCGAACTTTTTAGGATCTGCATTCATAACCCCCGCCACATCCTTCCAAATGGTTATGCTTTCAGCACCCAAGACGCTCCCAAAAATGGCTGCGCTGTAATCGGAACCTTCTCTACCTAGGGTTGTGGTTTCTCCACCGTTTCCTCGACCTATAAATCCTTGTGTAATGACTAAATTCTTCTTTGCAATGGGCACTAAAAGGGATTTGATCACTTTTTCTGTTTCTTTCCATTGAACCCGAGCATCCCGATGTCTAGAATCAGTGATGATGAAGTTCCTAGCATCGATCCATTGGTTTTCAATTCCTTGTGACAAAAGGTAGGTGCTCACAATTTTGGTGGCTATCAATTCCCCGTAACCAATGATTTGGTCGTATAGGAAATCGTAATCATCCTGAGCACTTGGGCTATCAACAAAGTTTTCTAGCTCTAAATAGAGGTTTTTTATGTCGCTTACACCAAATAAATTGCTCGATTCCAATAGTTCTGCAAGGATGCCATTGTGATAATCGAAAACCACTTGTAATGCCGTTTGCACCTCGCCGGTATTGTGGTATCGATGGTGAATTACTGACTCTAACGCATTGGTGGTCTTTCCCATAGCGCTAATAACCACAAGTACATCATTGGAGTCGTCCTTGGTAAGGATGGAAGCCACATTTTTTACTCCTGCGGCGTCTTTGATGGAGGCACCTCCAAATTTGAAAATTCTCATTGATGGGTTAGTAGTCGTTTAATTGGGGTTTTTGTTGTTGTTTTGCAAAATAAATACCATTTGTTGTTAAAGTAGTTATGTCGTATTCTAAAGTTATCACCCTCGAACAGTTTATTGTTGATCAGCAGTCGCTGTATAAAGACGCCCAAGGTTCTTTAAGTAAGATTTTTAGATCGTTGGAGCTCGCAGCAAAGATGGTGAACCGCGATGTTCGCAAGGCTGGTTTGGTGGATATACTTGGTAATCAAGGGTCTACGAATATTCAGGGTGAGGAGCAGAAGAAGTTGGATATTATCGCAAACGACATTTTCATTTCCAACTTAGAGAGAAGCGGTGAGGTGTGTATGATTATCTCTGAAGAGAACGACGATGTGTATTACGTTGAAGGCGCCGAAAACGAGAAATATGTGGTGGCGATAGATCCTTTAGACGGCAGTTCTAACATCGATGTGAATGCGAGTATCGGTACCATTTTTTCGGTTTACAGTCGCAAAAACCCAATGGCCGCTCCAAGCATCGATGACTGTCTACAAAAAGGCAAGCACCAGGTGGCTGCGGGTTATTTTATTTATGGATCTAGTACGATGTTGGTTTATTCAACTGGGGTGGGCGTCAATGGATTTACTTTGGACGATGGCATACAGGAATTCTGCTTGAGTCATCCCAACATCCAAACGCCAGAAAACGGAAAGATATTTAGCGTGAACGAAGGGAATTTTGAAGATTTTCCAGCGGGTGTTCAGGAGTATATTAACTATTGTAAAACCAAGGATAAATCAACCAATAGGCCCTATTCTGCACGATATATTGGGTCATTGATCGCAGATTTCCACAGGAACTTATTAATAGGGGGCATCTTTTTTTATCCACCCACCGAGATGACACCAAACGGTAAGTTACGTTTGATTTACGAGTGCAATACGATGGCGTTTTTGGTTGAGCAAGCCGGTGGCGCAGCAAGTACTGGAACAGAGCGGGTTTTGGATGTGAAGCCAACAGAATTACATCAACGCGTACCTTTGTTTATCGGTTCCAAGAATATGGTTGATTTAGCCGTGGCGATGCTGAACGAAGAGGCTACGGCTGCGGTTCTTGCATAATCATTTGCAGGATTTCTAGCGATTGCAATGTTTTGCCAGGAATGGCATGAATTTCTAAGTATTGTACCAATTTATTAACTAAGCTCCTTCTTTGTTTGGATGGCAGAGTGAAGTCGTTGTTGTTGGAAATTTCTTGCAATGCGGAACACAATTCCCCTTCAATCATAGTGGATGGAATGCTCTTTGATGTGGCAGACATCCCCGATAAAATATCGAAGCCGATTCGTTTCGTTTCTTCGTTGATTTGAATGCCGTGACCGGTTACTTCGCAAAATCGATATAAAAATTGAATGGGTAAAATGGGCAGGTGTTTACAACCATCGTTGAGCGATTGAAATGTGACTTTACTGAGGTCGAACAGCGTTTCTTCGGGCTGCTCTTCATGTAAACTATGACTCAAAATCTCCAGAAAAAACCATCGTACTTGGTCGTGCAGTGGGTGGTGGGTATATCCCCAACCCGATATCAAAGAAATTTCTTTGGCCCGCATCATGCCGCGATTTTGCTTGTGAAAAACCACTTCTATGAGTGTGCCGGGCTGGAATAGGGAATTCTTATTTTGTTTGCCATGGAGTCCTTGAATTAAAAAGGGCAGCAGTCCAAATTCTCGGGTAAAGAGTTTAACAACGGCCGAATGGTCCGTATAGGGGGTTCGCTTGATGACCAGGGCTTCTGATTTAACAAGCATCGCATCGAAAATTAGTCAACCCATTCGGCGACGAACAAATTGGTGTCGCGCGTACCTTGGTTGTTTCTGTTGGAACTGAAAATTAGTTTTTTGCCGTCGGGAGAGAACATCGGGAAGGCGTTGAAATAGCTATTGTTGGTGATGCGTTCCAAGCCGGTTCCGTCTTCGTTGATCATGTACAACTGAAAATCATACCCTCTTTTGCTGTGATGGTTGCTTGAGAAAATGATTTTTTTGCCTGCAGGATGATAAAATGGTGCCCAGTTTGCTTTGCCCAAGTGGGTGACTTGATGTAGGTTGCTGCCATCCACGTTGCAAGTGTAAATTTCCATGTTCGTAGGCTCCACGAGGCCTTTGTTCAGGAGGTCTTGGTATTTCGCCTTTTCCTCTTCGGTATCGGGGCGAGAAGCGCGAAAAACCAATTTTTTAGAATCCGGCGAGAAAAATGCGCCCCCATCGTAACCCAAACCGGTTGTTATCTGACGTGGGTTATTTCCATTGATGTCCATGATCCACAATTCCAAATCACCTGAACGGGTGCTTGTGAAAACGATAGATTTGCCATCGGGCGACACGGTTCCTTCGGCGTCATACCCTCGGCTATTGGTGAGCTTGTTGGTGATATTTCCTTTTAAATCAGCTACGTAAATATCAAAATCGGGGTAGATGGCCCAAACATATTTGCCATTTGATTCTGGGGTGGGCGGGCAAGCACTGTCGCCTTCGTGCGTACTCGCATACAAAATGTGTTTGTTGTCCGGCATAAAATAAGAGCAGGTGGTTCTTCCGTATCCAGTGCTTACGAGTGCAGATTTTCTGGCGGTATCCTTAATTCCCATTTTTTTGATTGGGGAGGTAAAAATCTGATCGCATTGTACACCCCACGTTTTGAAATTGCTCTGAAAGGTGATGGCTTTGCTGTCAAAGCTCCAGTATGCTTCCGCATTATCTCCGCCAAAGGTTAACTGCGTTAGGTTTTTTAAATGGGGTTCTGCGTTTGAGTTAGCTGGGGCTTGTGCCCATGAGAATTGCGAAATAGTAATTGTTGTAAGTGCGAGGAATAGATTTTTCACGAGAGTTTTAATTGGCTGCTAAAATAGTATAGTGTCGTATCACGAAATATGATATCTGCCATATTTCAAAAATACGGAGGGATTTTTTATTTCAGCAATTCCCAAGCAAGTTTTGGGTAGCCTTTTTTTCCTTGGTCGTTGTAAAAACCCACAAATTTCATTTTGTAAATGACGCCATTGGTTTTGATGAGATAAACCCGCTTTGGAACCATTGCATATTGATCAGAGGATTGGTCGTACTGCTTCCAGTCGTATCCAATCTCATGTTGCTTTTTGGTAAATTTCGCAGTTGCGGCATCGGATAAAGTGATTGTGGCGAAGTCTGAGTTGTCTAATTGGGCAACCTCAACCTTGTGCGTATTGATTAGAACACCACGAATCACATAGTTATAAAATATACCCGTTGCGTCGGCAATGCTCTCTTTATACGTCGTGAAAACGATGTCCCAATCCATTTTGTTGAAGGGTTCATTTTCTACGATGAGTTGGCTCGAAAAGTTATAATACACGAAATTTTTATCTGTGTTGATAGGTATTGTGACTGTTTTTAGAGGGTTAGTGCTGTTGATTGCTCCAAATTCAAATTGATAGCCTTGGCCTTGGATTAGGTCTTTGATGCGCAATTTTACGTATCGACTGCTGTCTTTGATTTGGGCACCTAAATCGATGATGTAGATTTTTGTATTGGCGATCCAGTTGGCTCCTTGCTTTGTCCATGGCGATGAGAAGGCAGTTGAATCTCTTTGGCCATTGGGATGGTCGTATTTCCAAGTGACGTTGATCAGGCTGTCAGCGGTGATTTTCGCATAGTCGGCATTGTTGAATGTCGCCACACTCGTGCTTCCATTGATACCGCCATTTAGGATGATGTAAGCGTTGTTATCGCAAGAAAAACCAATTTGCCATAAACCGAATGCATTTGACTCCGTTTTTTGCGTCGCGAAATCAAACCACAATTGATTTTCATATGTTTCGCCCATCGCAAAGGTTTGGGATTGGAGGCCAACGGGTAGGATGGGTTTTGGATAAAGAGGTTCCGGCTTCTCACAGCTCATTAAGAAAAATAGCGGAGCAAGGAAGAGGCTGATTTTTTTCATAGCAGTGTGATGTTGATGGAACAGAAAATGGAACGACCTGCGGAGATATTTAAATTGCCAGCATTGGAATGAATCGTTGCGTTTTGCAATTGGCCGGCAATCTGACGTACGCCGAGGATGTTTTTACAGCCAACTTGCAGCGAAATGGGGGTGTTTATTTTGCCTTTTTGAGATTGGGTTGATGCGAATCGTTTGGTTACGCTCATATCTAAGAGGCTGTACGATTTTGTTGAATAAGTATCGCCGTTGTTAAGGAAGTTCAGGGTTTTGCCGGAATGACGTAAAAATAATTGGGTTGTAATGCCTTGTTTTGGCCAAGAATAGCCGGCGTTTAACTTGGATTGAATTGTTGAGAATCCAACCCATTTTGACGTGTCGTTTAACTTGCTGTTGGCGAAAATAAAATCGAAGCCCGCTTGAGTATTCCAACGGGGAGCGATGCTTTTGTTCTGGGATTTGCCATAGAATGTGGTGATTTCCGCACCTAGTCCCTTGCTGTTCATTTCGCCAATATTGATGTACTGAAATAAGTTGGTGTTGGCATCAACCAGAGATAATTGAATTTGGTTGTTGACGTGATTGTAGAATCCTTTTCCAACGATGCGCAGATCCATCAACTTCGTTGAATGGGTATAATCGATGCTTCCGATGTAATTGTTGGCGAGTTCGCTTTTGAGCATTGAATTGCCTCGGACATTGTGGTTGATATCGACGAATAGGAAATAGAGTTCTTTGAGTGTTGGGGCTCTAAAACCTTGGGCAAATGAGGCCCTTAACGCGAGGTTTTGTGTGATTGCAATTTTGGTTTGAATGCCTGGGATGATGGGGCCTGTTTTCAGCTTTCCTTTTTCGATGTCGTAGGTGGCGAATCGATTGTTGTACATGGCTCTAATGCTGGGGCGGATTGAGATTTTAGGGCCGATAAAAATTTCGGGCTGAAAGAATAAGGCAATGTCGGTAATTGATTTTGGGGACCCAGTTCTTTGGGATTGAAGCGTTTCGGCAGCGGCATCGTAGCCGTAAAGCCAATGGAAGTGCTTATTTTTTGTTTGGGTGATAATGGCTCTGGAGTTGAAGCCGCGATTTCGGGTGGTGTCTTGGCTTGCGATATTTGCCGGCGATTCTTGCCCAGTGACTAGGTCTCGTCTAACCATCTTATTGAGCCTGTGAAAATCGTTGTAACTATTTAACCACTGAATGTGCTTACCCTGTTTGGTTGTGATGCTTGAATTCAATGAAATCTCTCCGCGAAGGGTGTAAAAGCGTTTGTTGTATCCAATAACAGAAATTAGGTTTGATTCTGCGTTGCTTCGATCCAAAAGTTGTTCGTGATATCCGGCGATTCGGAGCGTATGATTCGTGTTGAGCCCATTTTTCCATTGGGTTGTGGCGTTGGCGTAGTATTTGGTTTTGGGTTTCCAATCAAACTGACGGTTGCTGGTATCGAAGTCAATTCCTCCAAAAAATTGTCGTCCCGCATTAATGAAAATAGCTGGGCGAGTGAGTTTTAGGGTGTTAAATCCTGAAAAATGTGATTTCAGTTGTGCTGCATAATCGATGTTGTGGTTGTTTACGGCATCGGCGTAGCCTGTGATTTTTTGATAGGGCTTGGCGTTGCTGTTTTTGGTGATGATGTTTATGACACCGCCTATTGCATCGGAGCCATAGATCACGCTCATTGGGCCTTCGATGATTTCGATGCGTTCAATTTGGCCTGCGGTAATTTGACCTAGGTCGATGTTGCCATTCATGCGGCCGACCATTGGAACGCCGTTGACAAGGATTTTTACGGATTGGCCGGATAGGCCTTGAAGGTTGACGCCGGTTCCCAGGACAGGGTCTTGGTTTATGAGGATTCCAGATTGATTTTGAAGTACTTCGCCAACGTTTTGAGCACCCATTTGGGCGATGGTTTTTGCCGAAATGACTTTGATTTGGTAGGCGGATTTATTGGATTTGGTTGCGATGCCTGATCCGGTGATGTACACAGGATTTATGGCCTCCTCGGATTCGTTTTGCAGGGTGTCGCCCTGGCTTTGCGATAGCAAAGCCAGGGGCATTAAACACACCGCCAATAGGAAACCGTGATTCAATGATTATTGCTTAATAAATGGTAGGCTTAGTTTGTCGTTGTTGGTTTGAATCGTCACGAAATAAATCCCGCGGGGTAAATCTTGAACCGACAACTGAACTGCGCCTTGACTAAACTCACAATTTGAATTGGAATGAATCAAACGACCATCCATGCCAATGATTTGTACGATGGCTTTTTCAGAAATCCCATTTGCCATGATTAAAATATTATCGCTGGAAGGATTGGGGAATAACTTGGCAGAAAATTGTTTTGACTGACTCACGGCAGCAGTGCTAGTTTTCAATTCCATTCTTTTTAATTGGGTTTCACCCTTGGCACTTCCGCTGAATCCGGTAAAGGCCAACATCCAAAAAGCGGTGTCTTTGGTTGTTCCCTGAATGCGGATGGTTTCCACGATGTAATTCCAGTCTGTGCTGATATTCCAAGTCATCGCTGCACCATCGTAGGCTTTCCAATCGCCACCAATTTTTGTTAAATCTTTACTCAACTCACCCGGCGTTCCTGTCATTTTGATTCCAGCAATCGATTGTGGGGGGTTGGTAGCAATCACATCCCAAGTGTAGTTTGTGATTTTTGAAACGCGTTCGCCTCTTTTGGATTCAACGCCCATCGTAGGATACATCACCTTTGGCCCGCCACCGGGAGGGGTGGTTGGTGCCATGTATCTGGTAAATAGTAGGTCCCAGTTTTCGCGAATTGGTTCGGGTTGTACTGCACCCTTGGTGAAATTATAATATTTGTAGCTTTTGCCGGTAAAACTGCTTTGAAGTAAAGTGTCTGTTTTGTCGATGCTGCCATCCAACCTAGCAAATCGGAAAATCAAATCGCCGGTGGCGGTTTGTAGGATAGGCATAAATTTCAAATAGCTCTTGCCAACGGAGGGTGTGTTTATAACGAACAAATACAGAGAATCGCCCTCGATTTCATGGGTGGTGGAATTATAAATGCCCCAACTGAAATCCATAGGATTTTTCGCGTTGGTACTTTGATTTAGTGCGCCCAATTCGTGGGTGTGAATGTCGTTGTAAAGGTGTTTCCAACTTGACCATCCAGCGGTATCCATTGTTGAAAAATCTTTGTTGCTTCCTTTTGGATAGGCATAAACATCAACGCCATTGAGGTGGTTCAGACGGATACAATTGTCGCGAGATACCGTCGTGTGCGACATATGCCAAGTAGAAATGGCTGATTGGGATTTTGCTCCGGTTCGGAGATTGTAATAAACGGCATTGGCATAGCCGGATCCCATCGAAACAGTGTCTTTGATTGGGGTTTGCGCAAAAAGTTGAGCTGAGAAAAAAGCTGAACAAAGGATAGTGGAGAGTCGAACGATGTTTTTCATATTTTTGATGCCACAAATTTACTTTGATACCGAAAGAATAGGAATTGAAGCATTGTAAGGATTTTGTCATAATAATGTCAGCGAAAGATAAGTGTCTGTCATTGTTCCATGAATTTATTCCTAAAAACGAATCTTTTTCAACGTGGCTTAGGTTTAACTTTGTACTTTGAAAGTCGCAAGAAATGGCAAAAATTAAAATCAATATTGCATCAGGAACAGTGACAAAGTCAGCCATGGTGGTTGGAATCGATTTGGGCACGACCAACAGTTTGGTTGCCTATGTAAATCCTATTACACATCAACCGGAAATCATTGTGGACAGCATGGGTAGTTTGGTGCCATCGGTGATTGGGTTTCAGCCGGGTCAGTTGCCCCAAGTGGGTTATATTGCCAAGGAGGGTTTGATCGCATCGCCAGATCGTACCATTTATAGTGTCAAGCGATTGCTTGGTCGCAGTTACAAAGATGTGTCGGATGTTCAGTCGTTCCTCAGTTATCGCATCATAGATGATGAGTCCGATGCGCTGGTGAAGGTGATGATCGACGATGCTTTTTACAATCCGATTGAATTGAGCGCTATCATATTAAAGTCGCTGAAGCAAAAAGCAGAGAAATCGTTGGGCGCCGAGGTGAACCAAGCTGTAATTACTGTTCCCGCTTATTTTAATGATGCACAGCGACAAGCGACAAGGGATGCGGGGAAATTGGCGGGATTGGATGTTTTGCGAATTTTGAATGAACCTACGGCGGCCAGTTTGAGTTATGGTTTGAACGCCACGGTGGCCGAACGAGTTCTGGTATATGATTTGGGAGGAGGGACCTTTGATGTTTCTATTTTGGCGATTGAAGACGGCGTTTTTGAAGTGTTGTCTACCAAAGGCGATACCGTTTTGGGCGGCGACGATATAGATAGAGCGGTGATGCAGTTTTGGATTGCCGAACACATGGCGCTTCAAAATATTGATACATTAGCGGACAAACAGAAGTTGAGATTGATGGCGGAATCGGCGAAGATTCAGTTGAGTGGTGAGCCAGAAAGCGTGTATTGCGGTAATATTTTGGTTGGTGAGGTTGCTGTGGATCTGACATTGAATTACGGTCAGTTGCAGGCGGCCGCAAATCCCATCTTGCAAAAAACCCAGCATTGCATTGCGGCCGCATTGAAGGATGCCCATCTTAAGGAATCCGACATTCAAGCCGTTGTGATGGTTGGCGGTTCTACCCGCTACCCCGAAATTTATAAATTATTAACTGCGCTTTTCCCGCATGTTCAGGTGAACAACCAAATCAATCCCGATGAAGTTGTGGCCTTGGGTGCGGCCATTGAAGCGGATGTTCTAACTGGAAATCGCAGCGACGTGTTGCTGCTGGATGTCACCCCGTTGAGTTTAGGCATTGAAACCGCTGGCGGACTCATGGATGTGCTGATCCCAAGGAATTCCAAAATACCAGCCCGTGTGGGTCGGGAATACACCACTTCCATTGATGGACAAGTGAATATGAAAATCGCAGTGTTTCAGGGCGAACGCGAAATGGTGGCGGAAAATAGAAAATTGGGAGAATTTGTATTAAAAGGAATTCCTGCCATGCCAGCCAGTTTTCCAAAAATTGAAGTCAGTTTTGCCATCGATGCCAACGGAATGTTGCAAGTGAGGGCGAAAGAACTCCGCAGTAATGTTTCGCAAGAAATTGATATCACCCCGCAATACGGACTCACCGATGCCCAAGTGGAACAGATGCTTTTGGATGGTTTTCAATTTGCCCAAAGCGATGTCCAACTGCGAATGCAACAAGAAGCGGTAAACGAGGCCCAACAACTCATTTACTTGGCCAAACGCTTTTTGGATAAAAACGGGGGAATGATGAGCTCGGAAGAAATCGATGGGACGAAACAACGCATCGAAGATCTTGAGCGTCTATTGCAATCGCAGGCCTCCAAAGATGAGATTTTGGCAGCGGTGACCGGGTTGAATGATTATACCCGTCCGTTTGCTGAACGATTGATGGATGTGGCTGTTGCATCGGCACTCAAAGGAAAAGGAATTTAAATGACAGTGAAAACCGTATTGTTGATTTTTGGACTCAATGGCCTTGCGGTTTTATCGAAGGCGCAAGCGGTTTCGGACGTGGTTTATGAAGGTCGACAGCGATATGGGTTAAAAATGGGAATGGGTATGAGTTCGATGTACGGCGGGAAGCTCCTAAATCCCCGGCCCAGCGTTGGCGTTCTTGCAGGGTTTTATATTCACTCTAAGTTGGATAAAAAATCTCCTTGGGGATTTCAAAGTGGATTGGATTTACGCATGCGTGGCAGCAATTTCGCCAATGGCAGGCCCGGAGATTCGGCCATCAATCGGTCTTATACCAAAATCAGTATCATGAGTATGGATGTTCCGTTGCTAATCAATTATCGATTAACCAAGCAGCGCGATGTAAAAGTAAAGCAACTGCAGTTTGGCGTTCAATTAGCATACAATTTCAATTCGATATTATACGTTGGGCCAAACAAAACACCTTTGCCAACGGCATTAAATACATTCAATAGCATTCAAACCTGGGATAAATTACCATTGAAATCATTTGATTATCAGGCGTCGTTGGGCTACCAAACCCGAGGCGAATCATTGGGATATTCCGTGGCATTGAAATTCGGATTGCGAAATTTGAATAACAATTTTCTATTTATGGGCATGATTGATACCGATGGCGATGGCATTGCTGATACAAAGCAAGAATTGATTGCCCCAACCACAGATCCGTCTAAGGAAGCCCCCGGGACCCCGCAATTTATTGGGACATGGAGTCTAGAATTTGGGTTGATATTCTGATTCCCTGGGGATTTCGTACCTTTGTATTTTCTAAATTCCTCAAATGTCAACCGTAGCCTTCTATACCCTTGGGTGTAAACTCAATTTTGCTGAGAGCAGTGCGATCGGACAGCAGCTGAGCAAAGCGGGATTTGAGAAAAAGGACTTTCAGGATGGGGCTGATTTATATGTGATTAACACTTGCAGCGTTACAGATCACGCCGATCGTAAATGTAAAAAAGTGGTTCGCGAAGCACTCAAACACAATCCCAATGCCTACGTGGTTGTGATTGGTTGTTATGCCCAGCTCAAACCCAATGAAATTGCCCAAATTCCGGGCGTAGATATGGTGCTGGGAGCGGCAGAAAAATTTGAATTGATATCGCACCTGCACTCCTTGGTAAAAGAGCCCAAAACATTGGTTCATAATGCTCCCATCAAAGAGGTCAATACATTTGTGCCGGGCTACAGCCTCGGCGATAGAACCCGCATTTTCTTGAAGGTCCAAGACGGCTGCGATTACTTCTGTAGCTTTTGTACCATTCCATTGGCCCGAGGCAAAAGTCGCAGCGGAAATGTCGCCGAAACCATCGAATTGGTTAAAGAAGCAGCCCAACAAGGTGCAAAAGAAATCGTGCTTACGGGTGTCAACCTGGGCGACTTTGGCGTCGAACACAATCAGAATTTCTTTGATTTGGTGAAAGCCATCGACGTGATAGAAGGGGTGGATCGCTACCGAATTAGTAGCATCGAACCCAATCTGCTCACCGATGAAATTATCGAGTTTGTGGCCCAAAGCAAGCGTTTTGTTCCGCATTTTCATATCCCTTTGCAAAGCGGGAGCGACGAGATTCTGTTGAGAATGCGCAGAAAGTATTTGTCGGATTTGTATCAGTCTCGAATTCAGAAAATTAAGTCATTGATGCCACATTGTGGAATCGGAGTGGATGTAATTGTGGGCTTCCCCGGCGAAACAGAAGAGAATTTCCTCGAAACCTATCGCTTTTTGAACGAATTGGATGTGTCGTACCTGCACGTATTTCCCTACTCAGAGCGCGCCAATACCACTGCCAAAAAAATGAAAGATGTGGTGCCGGTGAAGGTGAGAATGGAGCGTGGCGAAATGCTTCGCGGACTCAGTGAAAAAAAGCGCATGGCCTTCTACCGTGAGCATTTGGGCACACGCCGACCGGTTCTGTTTGAAGAAGAAGAGCGCCGTGGGGTGATGTTTGGCTTTACCGATAACTATATCAAAGTGGCCACCGATTACGATCCTTTGTTGGTGAATACCGTGGCGGATGTGTCGCTTTCCTCGTTGGACTCCGAAGGATGGGTGAACGCAGCATTTGATTACGCCGAGGTTGCGCATTAACTTGCACCTGTGTTTCCAACCCTTTATCATTTTCTTTACGATTTAACGGGAATTTCCCTGCCCTTTTTAAAGGTCGTTAATACCTTCGGCTTTTTTGTCGCCATGAGCATCGGCGCAGCCTTCTGGGCGATGTCGTCTGAGTTTGATCGCAGAACCGCATTGGGTCAGTTCGCCAAGGTAAAAGTGAAACAGGTAACCGGCGTGGGCGTGGCTCGCAACGAGTATATTCTCAATGCGGCGATGGCTTTTGTCTTTGGGTACAAAATTCTTTATTTGATGGTGGAAACCGGCGATGGTTTTTCTCCTCAGGATCACGTTTTTTCCACCGAAGGAAGTTGGTTGTTTGGGGCATTGGCGATGGGTTTCTCTATTTGGCGGACATGGGTCACGGATAAGAAGCAGCGCAGCGTTGCGCCTTCTGAAACTATCGTAGAAATGGCTGCATCGGCGAATATGCCAAATCTTACCACGGTTGCTTTGCTGAGTGGTTTTTTGGGTGCGAAAATCTTTCATTTGCTCGAAACCCCAAGCGAAATTCATTGGGATACGTTTTTGATGGATTTGTTGACCAGCGGCGGTTGGACGTTTTACGGGGGTTTGATTTGCGGTGCGGCGGGTGTGATTTGGTACTCAGCGAAAAAAGGAATGCACTGGACCCATGTGTTTGATGCGGGTGGTCCGGCGATGATGTTGAGTTATGGCTTAGGTCGGTTTGGCTGTCATTTCTCCGGCGATGGCGATTGGGGCATTGCCAATTTGAAAGCCAATCCGGGTTTGCCTGATTGGGCCTGGGCTTATAAATATCCCCACAATGTTTTGGGAAAAGATTACGCATCAACAGGAATGGAGATGATTCCGGGCAGCTCCGGCGAGTATAGCTATCAGTTGGCGGTTCCGGTTTATCCCACACCTTTATACGAAGCCTTGATGGCATTGGGGCTGTTTGCGATTTTGTGGTATGTGCTGCGAAATCGCAGTTGGGCGCCGTTCCAGTATTTTTCGATTTATATGATGATGGCTGGAGCGGAAAGGATGTTAATTGAGAGCATTCGCGAGCACGGAATTAGTTTGTATCACTTTTTGGGGATGGAGTTCTCTCAGGCGCAGATGATATCGTTGGTATTGATGATTTTGGGTGTAGTGGGTTTTGTTTGGGGTGGAATGGCAAAAGATCGTAAA
>NSIB01000039.1 GCA_002737625.1 Flavobacteriales bacterium
CAAAACCCAGCAATTGGTTTTAACGGCTTATCAAGCAAACAAATTCACAACCCCTTTAGGAGCATCGTTTTATCAATGTGTGAACGAAAATAATATCATGTATTTCAATCCCGTGCGGAAAATCATTTCTGCCCGTTACATTCAACAAATCCATATGATTTCTCAAAATTTCCAAATCGAAAGTCGTTTGGAGCCCATCTACGATTTAGACCAAAAACACCTTCTTTACTCTCTCGGTTTATACTTGAAGTACTCAATCTGATTTCCACGCCTTAAGTAGACAGCTAACAGAGCTTGCGTTTGCGGGTGCCAACTCTGCCTTACAGTTGATACGAAACATCCAAGCTTACAGACGATACGAAACACCCCATTCCATGTAATCTGCACTTGATAAATGGGCTTTTAAACGAGCAATGAGGTAAATACGTTGGGTTGCCTTATAACTTACTCCAATACCTTCATAATACCTTCTTTTAGTATCATCAGGGCGGAATAAATACAAACCGGCATCCGCAATAAATCCCCATTTGCCATATTCCCAACGAGACCCCGCCGTAATGGCCACCTCGGTAAAATCATTCAGTGAAATGGCATCACTCTTTAAACCAAACTTGCTATACATGTACGAATTATCAAAAAATACGTTGGCTCCAACCCTAAATCTCGGACCCAACAAAGCTCTAGGAAACTCACAATTGTACTCCAAAACAGCATTTACAAAAGTGCGCCGTTGATCTAACTCAACCTGTCGTCTACCCAATCTAAATCCCAATAAATGCTGCGGACTTTGGAGACGTAACTTCAAAGGAGGTGAGGAAGCACCAAATTGTTTGATGTGTTTCCAAGAAGCCAACTTAGCTATACTATGACGATGGCTATAACCTTGGAGCCACTTGGAATTTCTTGGAATTTCTTGAGATTTACATCGCAGCGGATTGACATACTGCGGTGGTTTATTATTAATACCTGCCAAAAATAATGTCCGCTTCGCCCCTATCGATAAGTAGGGAATATTGACCCCGAAATTCGGCTGTCGCCAATTTGCATTAGAAAAATGGACCAGACCCGCTTCAGCATACATTTTCCAACCCTGTTCGTTTAAATATCTACCCGCATCCAAATGATATCCCAAGTGCATCATGCCATTCAAATGACTGCCAATGGCAGGGTTGCGTGGATTGGTAAATTCATCGTATCGCTTTGTAAGATAGCCAATGCCCATTCCCAAAATCCAGTAATTGTATCTGCCAGATTGTGGCATAACTACACCGCCAGCTCCAATCGCATACCCAGCCACCTCACTGCCCAAATTCAACAAGTTAAACGTATATCCGTAGGTTATTTTATCAATGTTAGCCCCTTGGCCATTGGGCTGATTGATCGCTGAACGGTACTTCACATTAATCCCCGTTGCATGTCGATACATAGCCATCATATCAGAATGATGCGGAATCAAATAGCCACCCATTAACTGAGCACTCCATTCAGAAGTTTTGTAAACATTCAACTTTGCGGTGGAATCCTGCGCAGCCAAACGAGAAAAAAGTAAAACAACCGATGCCAGTATAACCAGACGCCGGCCGTTCATTAGCTACGTGTTTTGTCGGTTGCCAACACCATCTTAATACCCAAGTTCGCTCCCACCTGCATCACGTCCACCATGTCCTGAACTTTTAAGTCTTTATCCAAACGCAGAACCACATTTAACAGACTTTTACCATCATCTCCAACCCCAGCTTTTTCCTTTTCGGCAAGCAATCGATCATCCAAATCATCAAAAGCTACGCGTTCTTGTTCGATGTAAATTCCCAATTCCTCTGCATCCAAAGAACCCTTATTTTCTATTTTCACCGTCACCGGCAAAGTCTTAATTTCCATGTGGGTGGTGGTAGAGGCCTTAGGCAACATAATATTAATAACATTGGGATTGGCCAATGTACTGGCGATTAAGAAAAACAACATCAAGAAAAACATGATATCGTTCATGGATGAAGCCTCCACTTCGGCCCCTTCACGTCTTCTTCTTCCTACCCTCATGGTTATTCAATTAGTGGTTCGACTTATTAAGAATTTCCAAGAAACTCAAGCTTTGCTCCTGTAAACGTTCCGCAAAACGATCCACCTTCCTTACAAATAACTGATATCCCACGAAAGCAATAATACCCACCAACAGTCCCGCAAAACTCGTTACCATCTTGATATATAACCCTTCAGAAATGGCTCCAATTTCCAATCCATTGGTTTGGGCAATTGTATAGAAAATGTTAATTACACCCCAAATCGTTCCCACAAAACCCAACATCGGCGCAATCCTAGCTACCAAACTCAAATAACCCAAATTCCCCTCCATGGCGCTCATCTCTACGTTGGCTCTGGTTTCCATTGCACTTTCAATTTCTCGCATATTGCTACCCAAGAAATTCAACCCTGTAGCCATCACCTGGCCTTGTGCTGTGTTCATTCGCTGACAGTGTGCCAACGCTGAATCCATTCTATTCTCTTTTAAATTGTCTTTAATTACACCCATTAAATTGTGGTCAATCTTTGTGCGATTGTTGATGTAGATGAATCGCTCAATGATAAAATAAATCGCCAAGAGCAGGCATAGACCTAAAAAAATCATTACCACACCTCCCTTGGTCATGATTTCAAGTACAGGAGCCGAAACGTGTTCAGTAACAACTGCGGCTGTTTGACCGGCCGCGGAATCTTGGGGCACTGCGCCCTGAAGCAATGAAAATACTAACGTTAACATAGGACGCGAAGTAAATCTGATTTAGACAACTCTCATGATGCCGAACCCCAAAAATTATCCCCAAGGAACGAACGGTTATTTGAGGTTGGTGGCTCCTCCACTCAAAACAAACTTAGTAACATAGCCACTCTCTTGGTCTATGGGTTTCACCCGCGACTTCTCAAACACAGTGGTTTCGCCCGATAACGTATAACTGTATGGCAAATAAACTGCACAACAGTTGGGCATGCCGATCACCGACATATCCTCTTGAGTTAAGAATCCAATTTTATAGACACCCTCCGAAATTTCGACAATCACCGGCTTTGTGAACTTCTTGTTTTCACCCACAAACGCCTCGGTCATATCTTTGGTTGTACCGAAAATAAAATTGAGTCCGGGGGCTTTCTCGATAATGCCTTCAAAAAATCCTAAAATTTGCTGTGCGATGACACCTTTGGTCATGACCCCAACAAACGCAATTGCCGCAATTACTGCTACTGCATAAAGGATAAAGGCGCCAAAAGAAAGTTGATCAATATATAAATAGGAACCTATGCCGCGCAAAATCCACGACAAAAGACCAATTGTAATAGCCACAGGAAGGACCACTAACAAGCCGCGCAAAAAATAGCTAATAAACAACTGCATGGGCGTTTTCATGCGTGCTTTTATCAAATGATTGTAGGGATTGTAATGATCGCGCGACATATTGTTTTTATTTTTTATCATTTACTTTATATACTGCATCAAATCCATCCCGATATCAGTTCGATGAAATTTGCCTTCAAAGTGAACTTCATTGGCCAATTTCCTTGATCGATCCAATGCAGACGGGATATCTGAGCCTAAGGATGTAACCGCAATTACCCTACCACCATTGGTTTGTATTTCCTCGCCCACTTGTTTGGTTCCCGCATGGAACAACCATTCATCTTCACCCAAATTTTTTGGCAATGCAATGGTTTTCCCCTTTTCGATATCTCCAGGATACCCTCCCGAAACCAAGAAAATCGTTGCCGCTGTTCTCTCATCCAATTCTATTTTTACTTGATTTAACTTTTCATCTGCCACCGCTTCCAATAAATCCAGCATCGATGTCTTGAGTCTAGGAAAAATTGCCTCCGTTTCTGGATCACCCATGCGAACGTTGTATTCTATCACAATAGGCTCTCCAGCTACATTCATGAGTCCCACGAATAAAAATCCTTTGTACGGATGTCCTTCAGCAACCAATCCATCATACGTAGGTTTCAGAATCCGATCAAACACCTTTTCCATGAACGCCGGATCAGCAAAAGGCACAGGAGAAATTGCACCCATACCCCCAGTATTTGGACCCTCATCGTTGTCAAAAATCCGCTTATAGTCCTTCGCCGATGCCAGCACCTTCCAATCTTTTCCATCACTCACACAAAAAACACTCAATTCAATGCCTTTTAAAAACTCTTCGATGACCACAACCTTGCCGGCCTTTCCAAACTTGCTGCCATCCGTCATTTCTTTCAGGGTTGAACAAGCTTCTTCAAACGATGAGGTAATAATCACTCCCTTTCCCGCAGCCAAACCATCCGCTTTTAACACATAAGGTGGTTCCAACGTTTTCATGAATTCTGCCGCCGCATCTAACTCTGTCAACTGAAACGACTGATACCTAGCCGTTGGTATATTATGTCGACCCATAAAAGCCTTAGAAAAATCTTTAGAACCCTCCAATTGAGCACACCAAGCACTCGGACCTGATACTTTGATTTTTACTCCATCCACAGCAGCCTGTGTTTCAATATAATCTGTAATTCCCGCAACCAATGGGTCTTCATTGCCCGGAATAACTAGGTCGATGTGATTTTCTAAACAAAATGAATACACTTGTGATACATCTGTAGGATTCAATGCCACATTGGTCCCAAATTGAGAGGTACCCGCATTTCCCGGTGCAGTAAACAAACGATTCAGCCTATCACTTTCGAAGACTTTCATCGCAAAAGCATGCTCACGTCCACCCGATCCTAATAGTAAAACATTCACAAAACAAAGATACCCAATTCACATAAATCAGACACCTTCAAAGTCCACCAAAACACTGAGAATTACCCACAATTATCGCAACCTCAAAGCCGCCGCGACTGCCACTGCAGCGGTTTCGGTTCTTAGAATTTGCTTACCTAAGTCCAACGACTTCCAACCCAAGCGCTGAGCCATCTCCATCTCCTTGACAGAAAAATCCCCCTCCGGACCAATCATAATGGCCCCCGGCAAATGCAATGTTAACATGGATACCTTTTCCCCTTCACCGCAATAAGCAATGTGTTTGGAGTCAATTCCGGCAAAAATTTCTACCGCGTCTTTAAATGTAGATACCTGAATTTGAGGCATCCAAGAGCCATGACTTTGCTTCATGGCGGATAAAGCCACCTTCTTCATGCGCTCAATATTTACCTTGCCTCGCTCGGCATGATCGCTTTGAAACAAAGTAAGACTCGCTGCGCCCAGTTCCGTAATTTTCTCACAAGCCCATTCCATTCTATCTCCCGCCTTCAAAATGGCCATAAGTACGTGAAGCTCGGCCGGTCTTTCCACCGCTATGGATTCTGTAATTCTGGCTTGAAATCCTGATTTATTTGCACTTTCAATTACACCTCGCATGCGCAAACCTTCACCATTTGTAAAGTGAATTTCGTCGCCTACAGTATATCGAAGGACTTGAACGGCATGCTTGGCTTCTACCTCGTCAAAAAATGCCAAATTGCCTTCTTTTTTATTGCAGTAAAAGGTGAAACGACCTGGCATAATCAATTATTATAAAATCACTTAAATTTTATTCCAAGTCGATCCGTCTTTTCCGTCTTTGATTTCAAAGCCCTTTTCCTTCAAAGCATCCCGAATTTGGTCGCTCAAGGCCCAGTTTTTATCCGTTTTTGCCTTACCCCTCAATTCCATTAGGATTGCCATCGCATCCTCCAATCCCGATTTATCAGAACTGTCCTCAGACTTCATCCCCAAAACACCTTCACAATAATCGTATATAATTGACTTGATTACCTTTTTGGTTGCTTCCGTAATACTATCCTTGCCATCATTAACAACATTGATTCTTCTGGCAAGTTCAAACAAATGTGCAATTGCTTGCGCGGTATTTAAATCCTCATTCAAACTTTCTTGTATCCCCAAAACGAGATCGTCAACAACACAAGTTGCATCAGAAATCACAGTAGGCAATCCATCAACCAACTTAAAAGCCGATTGCATTCTTTGCCATCCCTTCTGAGCAGCCAACAAAGCATCATTGCTAAAATCCAAGGTCCCGCGATAATGCGCTTGCAATACAAAGAAGCGCAATGTCATTGGACCATAGGCTTGAGCCAAAAGAGGATTTTCGCCTGAAAAAAGCTGTTCCACCATGATGCCGTTACCCAAACTCTTGGCCATTTTCTGACCGTTAATGGTAATCATATTGTGGTGAATCCAATATTTGGCTGGTGAATGATCATGTGCAGCAGTACTCTGTGCTATTTCACACTCATGGTGCGGAAAAAGCAAATCCATGCCACCGCCGTGGATATCAAATTGCTCTCCCAAATACCTCGCGCTCATTGCACTACACTCGATATGCCAACCAGGAAATCCCTTGCCCCAAGGACTGCTCCACTGCATGATATGTTCTGTAGATGCGCTCTTCCACAAAGCAAAATCATTGAGATTGCGCTTTTCTTCCTGGCCTTCCAAGGAACGACTTTGGTTCCCAGCACCCGCCTTCAAATCCTCCAAAACCCGACCACTCAACACGCCATAATGTTGTTTTGCATTGTAAGCCATCACATCAAAATACACTGAGCCATTGGACTCATAAGCCAATCCTTTCTCAATGATACTTTGTATCATTTCGATTTGTTCGATGATATGACCCGTAGCGCGAGGTTCAATGCTAGGCTTTAAAACATTCATGCGATCCATCACCAAATTGTAGTTGTCGGTATAGGTTTGAGCAATCTCCATCGGCTCCAGTTGCTCCAACTTAGCCTGTTTGGACAATTTATCTTCGCCTTCATCCGCATCACCAACCAAATGACCCACGTCCGTGATATTTCGCACAAACCGAACTTTATAGCCTTTTAAAATCAAGTAACGGCGCAGCACATCGAACACAATAGGCCCCCTAACATGACCCAAATGCGGTGGGCCATAAACCGTAGGTCCACAAACATATATACCCACATGTTTAGGTGAAATCGATTCAAATGTTTCGAGTTTTCTACTTAGGGTATTATATATCTGCATTGTATTCAATGTTAATCTTTTTATACTACTAATATGCCAATTTATATTCTGTTACCTAGCGGCGTACATTGATGTATAATAATCGGCATAAGCACCAGAAGTAACGCGATCCAGCCACTGATTATTTTCTAAATACCAATCTATTGTCTTATCAAAACCTTGGTCAAAAGCCACACTAGGCGACCAACCCAATTCGTTTTCCAACTTACTCGCATCAATTGCATAGCGGAAATCGTGTCCTTTTCGGTCGGTCACATAAGTAATCAACTTAGCAGATTCGCCAGCTTCACGGCCCAATTTGCGATCCATGATTTCACAAAGTTTGTGAACCAAATCAATGTTCTTCCACTCGTTATTGCCACCGATATTATAAGTTTCTCCATTTTTTCCATTGAAATAAATGGTTTCAATTGCACGCGCATGATCCTCAACCCACAACCAATCGCGAATGTTCTCTCCCTTGCCATAAACAGGCAATGGTTTGTTGTTCGTAATGTTATGAATCATCAACGGAATGAGTTTTTCCGGAAATTGATGACTTCCATAATTGTTAGAACAATTACTAATCACTATTGGCAATTTAAATGTCTCATGGTAGGCCCTAACAAAATGGTCTGAGCTGGCTTTTGATGCGCTATAAGGCGAATTTGGGTCGTACGGCGTTTCTTCCGTAAACTTACCATCGTCTCCCAATGTTCCGTAGACCTCGTCCGTACTAACATGATAGAATCTACCCGTTTCAGTATCGCCATGAGCCTTATAGGCATTTAATAAAACTACCGTACCCACCACATTTGTCATTACAAAATCAATCGGATTGGTGATACTTCTGTCCACATGACTTTCCGCCGCCAAATGGATTACGCCATGAATGCTGCGCGAAGTAAACAAAGCCTCAACCGCCTCTTTATCAATAATATCCATGCGAACAAACTCATAGTTCGATGCGTTTTCTATGTCCGTTAAGTTCTCCAAATTCCCCGCATACGTAAGTACGTCGAGATTGATAATATGCAAATCAGAATGGTTTTGGACAAAACGCCTAACAACATGGCTTCCAATAAAACCCGCCCCGCCTGTGATGATTATATTCTTTTTGCTCATAAAGATTCAAAATTACTATGTTCGATACGCTGTTTGACAGAAAAATTTGTGTTACTCCGCTTTAACTGATTTAATAACAACCCTAAGAGGGGCATACGCTGGTACACCAATTCTTCCGCGATTTCCATAACCATTAGAAGACGTCACCAAAAACTCTCCTTCTTCGCCTTCATTTAAATAGAATGGCAAAATATTCAAACACCTCACATCGTAAATGGCCAACGCAGATTCAAAAGGATCTATACCCACTTTCTCCGCCCTATAAAGCCTGCCCTCCATTGATGAATTCACGAGTAAACTACCGTCGATGTTATACACTTCACAATGAAACGTCACCGCTTTCACTACTTTCAAAGAGGGAGCATTCTCCAATCTTCTGTTTTTAATGTCGTATACCCCGTCTTTCTGTTTGATGCGATATTTGATCATTTTATTAGAATCCAACAACCAACCACCATCGGCAATGCCTTTCACCGCATTTTTCGATGCAAAATCGTCGATCATCTTGTTCTCGGCCATAATTCGATTCAAAAATTTTTGATTTCGGTAGGCATCATAGTCCTCGGCCGACAAAACGCGATCCACCTGAATAATAAAACGAGCCTCTTTCCCCGATTCTAATAATCCAATCAGTGGCGAGCCTCCAATTTTCTGTTTCAAACTATCGGTGCTGATCTTAACCTCCATTTTTGAGCCTGAACCCATCATCATCAAGGCTTCTAATAGTTCATTTTTAGCGACCAATGGAAATGGTAGTTCTTCCAAAGTATCCGATAAAAAACTGTTTTCTAACGTATCGCCCTTGGGTCCAATCAACATGTGATGTAACAACATAAAATGATGCGGTCCATAGGGCTTTTTCAGCGCATCGCCTTCTAAAAAATTATAAACCAAACCTTTGTCGCTGGTCTTAAACCCCCCATTGCAACCCATTGCCATAAGCAATGGCAACAAAATTAATGCAATCCAAAACTGTTTTTTCATGTCGATATTTTTCACTGATGCGTTAAATCGCTTGTAATTCCTTTTTATATAGCTGAATGGAAGCCTTAAACTTAGCAACGGTTTCATTAAGTGTTTCCTTACTATGCCCGCCGGCTGCATTCCTATGTCCACCCCCATCAAAATACTTGGCAGCAAACTCATTGGCTGGGAAAGTCCCCTTACTTCGGAAACTCATTTTTACCCTTTCCGTTCTGTCGATAATTAAAACACTCATAACGATATCTTTCAATCCCAGTCCAAAATTCACCAACCCTTCTGTATCACCTGTTTGAACATGAAACTGACGTAGTTCATCTCGATCCAAATAAATCAAAGCCGTTCTGCATTCAGGAATAATTTCTAGTTTCTTATAAAAACAGTATCCCCATAATTTGGTACGATCCAAGGTAAATACATCATAAATATTGGCATGTATTTCCAAATGGTTGGCTCCAAACTCCATCAAATCCGCCGCCAATCTCAAGGTAAATGGCTTGGTGTTGTTGTGTTGGAAATTGCCAGTATCTGTCATTAAACCCGTATACAAACACGTCGCGATTTCCTTGGTAATAAACCCTTGACCGAACGCCTCCTTAATCCACAAATAAACCAACTCACATGTACTAGACGCTTCGTGATTCCAATAGGTAAATTCCGAAAAATCTTCTGGATCTAAATGATGATCTATCATCACTTTATATGCCTTTGATTCGTTCACTAGTTCACCCAATTGGTTGATCCTAGACAAACGATTAAAATCCAAACAGAAAATCAAGTCTGCTGCGGCCACTTTCCCCGAAACAACACCCGGAGATTGCTCAAAATCTATCACCATCGCATTGCCTGGCAACCAAAACAAATTTTCGGCATAATCCGTGGGTGTACAAACCACAACATCATCAATAAATTCTTGCAAAAACGCAAAAAGTCCTAAGGTAGAACCCATCGCATCGCCATCGGGTTTATGGTGTGTAGTGATTACAACAGAATGGTATTTTCTGTCCTTGATGTTTTGAACTAAGTCGGAAGTATTGTTGATTAACATGGAATAGTACAAAAATACGCCAAACAGAAGGTATTTTTGCCAATCGATGGGTTCTGAACAATACCAATTAATTACACTGCCAAATGGCTTACGCGTGGTTCACCAACGCGTGAAAGGTACTCAGTTGGTTCATGCAGGATTTACCATTCAAGCGGGTAGCAAAAACGATGGCCAGAATCCCGGCCTAGCTCATTGCCTAGAACACATGCTCTTTAAGGGCACAACCCATAGGAAGACCATCCACGTATTGAATCATCTAGAAGTGGTTGGCGGTGAGTTAAACGCCTACACCACGAAGGAATTAACTACCATTTACGGCACCACGCAGTCCAAACACCTATCCCGACTCACTGATATTTTATGTGATGTTGTATTCCGATCCACCTTTCCTGAAGCAGAATTGGAAAAAGAAAAAAAGGTGATTGTTGATGAAATCAATATGTATCTCGATACGCCCGAGGAAAATATTTTTGATGAATTCCAAGAGCGCATTTTTGATGGACACCCATTGGCTCATAACATTTTAGGGACAGAGGAATCGGTAAGCCTCATCTCGCAATCCAATCTCAAAAATTTTGTAAATACCCATTACCGTTTCGAAAACATGGTATTTGCAGTGGTGGGAAACGTATCGATTGAACGGGTATTACAAGCCTTACAACGATTCTTGCCCCTAGCACAAGAACTAAATTTTCCTGGTGTTATCCTGGCCAATAGTACCTTTACACCACTCCCAACATTTCAAGAAGTCAAAAAAACCGATTTCAACCAAGCCTATGCCATTCTCGGTGGTTTGGCATATGAAATCGATCATCCCGATCGTTGGAAATTGTTATTGGTCAACAATTTTTTTGGAGGTCCAGTCTTAAACAGCCGTTTAAATCTGGCAATCCGCGAAAAATATGGGTATACCTATAATGTAGAAAGCGGATACAGCGCCTTCGCCGAAACGGGTTTATTCCATTGTTTTGTAGGCAGCGAACCAAAATACATTGAGCGTTCCGTTGAATTAATTTTCAAAGAATTGAAAAAACTGCGTACCCAAACTTTGGGAACCTTGCAACTATCCAGAGCCAAAAATCAATATGCCGGTCAGCTAATACTTTCCAATGAAAATCGCAGCGGATTAATGATGCACCTAGGTCAAAGTGTCCTTCGAAAAGGCAAAGCAAATTCCATCGAACATGCCATCGAATCTATCAGAAAAGTGACAATTAACGATGTACTTCAAGTCGCCAATGAACTCATGGCTGAAGAAAATTTTAGTCGCTTGTATTACGTTCCACAAGACTAAATTGCTTGCTTTCGTTCTTCCACATTTGATACCCTTTTACAGCAATTGGGATATAAATCAAGTACAAAAACGCCGTAATATAATTGTGGTTGAGCCAATAAACGGGCACGTAAATTAGATCAACGACGATCCATAAAATCCAGTTTTGAATCCATTTCTTCGCTTGCATATACAGTGCCGATAAGCTCAAAAACAGTAACATCGCATCGATATAAATAAATCTTGGCGGGGCAATAATGGGCATTTGAATATGTTTACCTACACCGGGAGTTACCAAAAAATAGTCACCCGATAACACGGCTGCAAGAGTTTTTCCAAACAAGCCGGAACTAATCACGTAAACCCAAAATGGATAAATGAATAGGGCAATAACAAGAACTTTCAATATTGATTTGCGTTGTCCAAAAGTGGGTCTAAGCGGCTCACCAACAACAGAATTTTTGCGCCAACTCATCCATCCATAGATTTGAAAAATTACAAAAATTGCATTTAACAGGGCATCCGAATAGAGTGCACTTTCAAGAAATACAAATGCGTAAATCATCGAGCCAATCAACGCAACGGGCCAATTCCATATGCTGTTTTTAGCGGCCAAAACAACGCACCAAAACGAAAGTATCGCCGCAATCCATTCGGTGGCATGCATTTGTTCAATTCCGTTACAGAACGCATTTTTCAATTCCACGTCTGGAAAATTTTCCATAATAGATGTAACGTGAAATAGCGCGAACAACGGATGGACCAACATCAAAAGAGATTTTACAATGATTCATTCAAAAGTACAATAGTAACACCCGATTCAATAATGGGGTTGAAAAGCCAATCCGATTCAACTAACTTTGTTTTCATAAACAACTAAAAATAAGCTCATGTTCGAATTACCTGCTTTGCCCTACGCTCACAATTCATTAGAGCCACACATTGACGAAAAAACGATGGAAATCCACCACGGAAAACACCATCAAGCGTACGTAAACAATTTAAACAATGCCGTAAAAGGCAATGCCGCTGAAGGTGTTTCTTTGATTGATTTGGTACATAACATCTCTAAATACAGTCCTGCCATTCGCAATAATGGAGGCGGACATTGGAATCACAGTTTCTTTTGGGGAATCATGGGACCCAATGCAGGAGGTCAGCCTACAGGTGCTTTGATGGATGCCATCGTTGCTACCTTTGGTTCTTTCGATGGGATGAAAGAGCAATTCAACAGCGCTGCAACTACTCGTTTTGGTAGCGGTTGGGCTTGGTTGATTGTGCACGATCATAAATTGGCCATTACCTCTACGCCAAACCAAGACAATCCGTTGATGGATATTGCTGAGGTAAAAGGCACACCGATTTTGGGATTGGACGTTTGGGAACATGCGTACTATTTGCATTACCAAAATCGCAGACCTGATTATATCAGTGCCTTTTGGAACGCAATCAATTGGTCAGCTGTAAATGCCCACTTTGAGGCAGCAACCAAGTAATTTCAATACTCAGTTACAAACAAAAGGGCCCCCGAGCAAATGCTCGGGGGCCCTTTTGTTTGTAATACATAAATTATTTCTTCGCAGCATCTGCAGCAGCCTGCATCAATGCACGAGTTGTCTTAATTGATAAGATTGCGTTCGCTGGAGAATCCAACAGCTCAAATCCTGTTACTTCAACGTGAGACACCTTAGCAGATTGTCCAATTTCCAAAGTATCAATGCTAACATCAATGAAATCTGGCAAATCTTGAATCAAACCGCGCACACGCAAACGGTTCAACTTCTTTACCAATGAACCACCGGCACGAACACCAGGTGCGTTACCTACAACGCGGACAGGAATTTCCATCACAACGGGCTTGGTTGCATCAACAGCTACAAAATCACAGTGACTGATCATATCAGACACGGGGTGAAATTGAATATCTTGCAAAATGGCATCGTAATTTTTACCACCCAACTCGATTTTTACTTTGTAGACATTCGGTGTGTAAACCAAATTTTTGAAATCGGCATGGTAAACAGCAAAATTTAAATTGCCATCTGCCAAACCATACATGTTACAGGGTACTTTGCCTTCGGCACGCAATACTTTCGCTGTGCGAGTACCTACTTCGTCGCGCAATTCGCCTTTTAAAAAAATGGTTTTCATATTATACTATTCTTAATTTTTTACTTATTTTAATTCAATCTTAGTTTGATGCGCAAACACCTGCTTAAACAATGAACTGATACTTCCGTGCTCGTGCACATTGCGTATCGCCCTCGCAAATAAAGGAGCCACAGAAACCACCTTGATCTTATCTGAATGATGCTTCAATGGAATCGTATCCGTAACCACCAACTCGGTTAATACTGAATTCTCGATGTTCTCGTAAGCCTTTCCACTCAACACGGGATGACAGCATAGCGCGCGCACCGATCTCGCACCTTTGTCCATCAACATAGAAGACGACTTACACAAAGTTCCTCCAGTATCAATGATATCATCAATCAACACAACATCTTTTCCTTCCACATCCCCAATCACCGTCATGTTGGCAATTTCATTGGCTTTACGACGTTCTTTGTCGCAAATCACCATGTTCAAATTCAAAATCTTAGCAACCTCCCTGATTCTGTTCGATGCGCCCACGTCGGGAGCAGCAATCACGATATTCTCGTCGGCTAATGTTTTAATGTAAGGAGCAAAAATGATCGAACTCTCCAAGTGATCCACCGGAACATTGAAAAATCCTTGGATCTGCGGGGCATGCAATTCCATTGTCATCACACGGTTTGCACCAGCTGTTTGCAATAAATCCGCAACCAACTTAGAAGCAATAGAAACCCTTGGCTTGTCCTTACGATCTTGACGGGCAAAACCATAATAAGGAATTACCGCGGTGATGTAATTGGCACTGGCACGTTTGGCCGCATCAATCGACATTAACAACTCCATCAAATTATCACAATTGGGGTACGTGCTCTGAATAAGGAACACATCGCAGCCACGAACACTTTCATTAAATACGGGCTGAAACTCCCCGTCGCTAAAACGCGAAACGGTCATGTCGCCAGGTGTAGTTCCATAGAACTCACAAATGTCCTGCGTGAGGGCGGCAGACGCACTGCCTGCGAAAATTTTTACGGGATGTATTATTGATGTCATAACTTTCGATTTTACTGTCTCTCTGACTACGATTATACGCAACGGATATCATCAAACCTACAATTTGTTGCCCTACTAGGACTCGAACCTAGACATACGGTACCAAAAACCGCTGTCCTGCCAATTAGACGATAGGGCAATTTTTTTGGACTGCAAATATAAAACAAATATTTGTCCAATCACAGCCTCAAAAAAAATTATTGAACCAAGAGTACTTCCGTTTGTCTTTTTTCTCCTTGCGACATCTGGACATAATAATTGCCCTTGCGCAATCCCCTTACATCAAAGTTCACCACATACGTCCCATGTCCGTGCCATCCCTCTTTCAAAATAGCAACTTGCTGACCCATAGCATCAAATACCGTTAATTTAACATTGCCCGCCTCTGTAAAATACTCAATATCTGTATTTTCCGTAGCCGGATTTGGATAAATTTTATTCAGAGAAATCCTGCTCACAAGGTCCACATAGTCCTCAACCGTAGCTGTATTATTCTTGAAAATTGGCAATGTATTAAACGATTTATTACCCATCGCCGACTTTACATCAGCATCGCTCAATTCAAACCAATCTTTCAATACAGAAGCATAAATCTGCCTAAAATCATATTGCATGGGCACGTTGTCATTAACCGTTACTGTAGAAGGTATGGTGGGATTTGACCCAATTACACCCCCCTGAACGGCATTTCCAAAAACAAACATAGGTGCAGCAGCGCCATGATCTGTGCCATCGCTGCCATTGCTAATTACACGCCTTCCGAACTCACTATATGTCATCCCTACAACCCGATTATCCAAACCTAACAACTTTAAATCATCTTGGAAAGCGGCAATCGCATCGCCCAATTGTTGCATCAAATTGGCATGCATTCCCGCTGTATGATCCGTTGTATCAACCTGTTGACTGTGTGTATCAAACCCACCCAACGAAACCATATAAACCGGGGTTTTTAGTCCGCCACTAATCAACTTAGCAACAATTTTCAATTGATCCGCGAGCGGCTGTCGTCCCCCTGTACTTGGGTATTTGGTAGATTTATTCGTTCCCTTTGCCGCCGCATTTTTTACAATCGTAGCATATTGATTGCTCTGCTGTGCCATCAAACGCAAAAACGCCAATTCATGCCCTGCTGGGGTATCCGGTGTTTTATCAGTTGTGCCACTGGCCAAATTATAAAATGAGTTAGGATCAGAAATTGCCATCCCCATACTCACCGAGGGTCCCATAAATGCAAGAGATACCATTTGACCAATCTGAATCGCCAAGGGATCAGGCATTGCGGTGGTAGGATATCCTGTAGGGTAACCAGTAAAACGACTATCTAAATATCGGCCCAGCCAACCCGTTGTCCAACTTTCATTGCTGTCAGATCCACTGTTCCAGATGTCGGTTGCGCGAAAATGCGAATAACTCGGATTGGGATACCCCACAGCCTGAATTGCACTTACCAACCCGGTATTATACAAACCTTGCAAACCCGTAAGTTTATTGTGCAAGCCCACTCCTGACTTACCATTCAACGAAAGCACTTTGGTATCGGGCAACAAGATACTATTTCTCGCCTTGCTCAAATTGCTATATTGGTCTACGGGAATCAAGGTATTTAA
>NSIB01000004.1 GCA_002737625.1 Flavobacteriales bacterium
TCGAAACCTTTATCGCTACCAACTTCCATCAAGTCAATTACGCTTTAACACGCATGCTCGGTGATTCCGGAGGCAGCAATTGGAACCTGCAACTCCCCATCGTATGGAAAGTGCAAACCTTTATCGCCTTCGCTTATACCTATCACTACCTCAACTGGTTTTCCAAAACATCTGTCATCCAATGGCATAAGGTCGATAAACGCAAAATGACCATCACGCTAACACTTTGGATATCATGCTGTTTGATGTTTTATTTCAACTATCGCATCGGCTTGGCCGCCATTTACGTGTTAAGCATGTTGCACATCATCCTAGAATTCCCTCTCAATATCTCTTCGATTAAGAGTCTTTTTCAAGGCAATGGAAAAGCTGTAAAAACCCAATAGATTCTGTACGCGCTTATTGATTGCAGGATGTGTATCTTTGAAATACTATGGCAACCACTTACATCTATTTAGGCATTGCAATTCTCGTATTGCTTGCATCCATCCAAACGATTCAGCAAGGAAGCATTGCTATAATAACTATGTTTGGCAAATACCGCCGAATTCTATATCCCGGTTTAAACTTAAAGATTCCTTTTCTTGAGGTGATTTATCGTAAAATATCCATCCAAAACAGGAGTATCGAGTTGGATTTCCAGGCGATTACACAAGACCAAGCAAATGTTTACTTTAAGGCGATGTTGCTTTATTCCGTATTCGACAATCGCGAAGAAACGTTGAAAAATGTGGCCTTTAAGTTTGTTAACGACCGTGATTTTATGACTGCTTTGATCAGAACGATTGAAGGTTCTATCCGAGGTTTTGTTGCTACCAAAAAGCAGGCCGAGATCTTAGCCCTTCGCAAAGAAATTGTAGAATCGGTAAAGGAAGGCATCGATGCCGTGTTGGAGTCTTGGGGTTACCATTTGATCGATTTGCAGTTGAACGATATCACTTTTGACGAAGTCATTACCAAGAGTATGGCTCAGGTGGTTGCATCATCCAACTTGAAAGCCGCTGCCGAAAACGAAGGACAGGCCTTATTGATCACCAAAACCAAAGCCGCAGAGGCAGACGGAAATGCCATCAAAATATCTGCAGAAGCCGAGAAAATAGCGGCTCAACTCCGGGGTGAAGGCATTGCCTTATTCCGCAAAGAGGTTGCAAAAGGCATGAGCGACGCTGCCAACGAAATGAAGGAGGCAGATTTGGATTCTTCTTTCTTGCTGTTTAGCATGTGGACGGAAGCGATCAAGAACTTTGCATCAGATGGCAAAGGCAACGTAATTTTCCTTGATGGATCTACCGACGGGATGAATAAAACCCTGAAGGAAATGATGGCGATGAATCAGATTGATGCAACCGCCGGAAAATCCACCAAGAAAAACTAAGGTTAAGCCGCTTGGGTATTTGAATTGGGCCTTTAATACGATATCATATCAAAAGGTAAATGACAAAGGACGTCGGAGAGAAACGAATCGCAAAGGGAGTTCTATACTATTGACAGGGATGGTCCTACTTTCCTAATGCGGGACTGACATAAAAATGACAATAATTCCGAAATTCCGAAAACCTTAAAACCGATGCATTGTTAAATTTGCACCATGTCTGAAGCAGCATCTCAAAATCACCATTTACATCAGCTACAAACAAGCATCGAACCCCTTAGAACGAAGCTTGCACATCACCCACTTTACAACAAAATCAATTCGCGTGAAAAGCTTCAGACTTTCATGCAACACCACGTATATGCAGTTTGGGACTTCATGTCGTTGCTTAAATATTTACAAAACAACCTCACTTGCACTCAGGCTCCATGGACACCCAAAAGCACGGCAGAATTGCGATTTTTCATCAATGAAATCGTCCTTGGAGAAGAGAGCGACGAAGACCCAACGGGCGGTCATATTAGCCACTTTGAATTGTACAAAAGGGCGATGTCAGAAGCTGGCGCATCGTTCAAAGGCATCGACCAATTGGTCAATCGTATCGCAGAAGCTACAGAACTGAGACAGGCCATTGAGCAAAGCAATGTTCCAAGTTCAGCGGCGAAATTCATCGGCACCACCTTTGACATCATTGAAAGAGACAATCTTCACGAAGTGGCTGCGGCTTTTGCTTTTGGACGGGAAGATTTGATTCCCGATATGTTTTTGGCCATGGTGAAAGAACTCAATGCCAACGGCCAGAATTTCAATACCTTCATTTACTATTTGGAGAGACACATCGAATTGGATGGCGATCATCATGCGGGCCTATCGGCGTTGATGCTTTCCCATGTTTGTGGCGATGATTCAAGCAAATGGTTAGCGGCAACAAAGACGGCCCAAGAAGCTTTATTGGCTAGAATTATATTTTGGGATGGGATTGCGGCAATACTAGATTAAATCCCACCTTACTCCCCTATTTTTGACCCATGAAACTGCGGTGGGCAATAGCAATAATCATTTTACTACTCCCCGCAGCGATTCCGGTTTTTGGACAAAACACGAATGTCCGATCCAAGGAAATTGTTGATACGCAAACTGCGGTAGATCCGGCGGTTGGGTATTACATCGCAAATTGGAAGAAAAGCGTTCGCACCTTAACCCAAGACTCCGCTGATTTCATTGGACTTCCCTACCCTTATTCCACACCCACATTGGCGGGCAATCAGATGTTCCGGGAAATGTATTACTGGGACAGCTATTTCATCAACAAAGGACTCATTGCCTATCACAATTACGCGGTAAACACTACCCGATACACGGCCACAAAATCGAAACTAGGTCCGGTCCACATAGTATCCACGTTAGCAAAATTCGCGAAATCTAAACCAGCGCCGCAATCCATAGCATCCGAGCCATTGCTTCAAGCGATCAACAACTGCAACAACCTAATAGCGCTTATCAACCGGTTCGGTTTTGTCCCCAATGCAAATCGGTTTTCAATGACCAATCGAAGTCAACCCCCTTTGCTTGCTGCCATGGTAAACGATATTTTCGAAATCACCGGTGATACGGCTTGGTTACGTGTGGCGCTAAAAGCATTAGAACAGGAACTGCGATGGTGGATGGAAAATCGCTCTCTCGCGCTATCACCCGCCGAATACCAAGGCGTAAAAGGTGCCCAAAAAAATCCCAATTCACTTCAATTAAATCATTACGGAAACAATGCAACCGATGCTTTTTTACTTCGATTTGCCCAATTCTTAAAAGGCCGATTGGGTTTGGGTTTTGATTCGATGTATTCGGAGTTAAATCACGATACCATTATTAGCGGGGAAGGTAAAAAACAAGGCAAAGGCATCTTGTTATCCGACCACCTTTTGGCTGAAGCAGAGAGCGGATGGGATTTCACCACACGGTTTAACGCTAGGTGTGAAAGCATTGCACCCGTAGACCTAAACTGCTTACTATATTTGAGCGAAAAGACACTAGCCAACGGCTACAAAATCCTACATGAGCGCAAACAATCAAAGTATTGGGAAAAGCGCGTATCCATGCGCAAACAATTGATTAACAAGATTTTATACAACAAACATACTGGATGGTATTGGGATTATGACTTAGCAAAACGTGAAATTCACTTCAACCACAACGCGGCCCAATTCATGCCTTATTTTGTTGGCTTAGCAAATCACAATTCCCGAAAAAAAACGGCGTTAATGGAGTTATCAAACCTTTACATCGGAAGATTTGGCGTTTATCCTTGCCTACCGCTGTCTAAAGATTCTTCTTCGATATTGGCCAATCGGGTGCCCTGGAAAACCCAATGGGACAGTCCAAATGCTTGGCCTCCGTTGACGCATTTAGTAGCACAGGCCATCGACAATTATTCCAACGGACATGGAAAATCATCCAGACTGCTGAAAGCGAAACGAAATCAACTCATCATGTCGTTTTTGGAATCCGTGGAAGTGCAATTTGCCAACACCCAGAAATTCTGGGAAAAATACAATTTGGATTATGGCACTTTGCAAGTGGTGAATGAATATCCGATGCCTGATTTCTTTGGGTGGACGGCCGGAGTCTATATGGAATATCGCATTGAATTTGAGGGGCATTAAATGCAATCACCTATTTTCGTAGTATGATTCACGGTAAAAAAGTTGTAGTTGTTCTTCCGGCCTACAATGCGTCACTCACACTAGAGCAAACGTATCGTGAAATTCCTTTCGACATCGTAGATGAAGTTGTTTTGGTAGACGATGCTGGGGGCGACGATACATTATCTGTTGGGGCCAGCTTGGGCATAAAACATTTGATTCAACACGAGAAAAATTTGGGTTATGGGGGCAATCAAAAGACATGTTATCGCAAGGCATTGGATTTAGGGGCCGACATTATAATCATGCTCCATCCGGATTATCAATATACACCCACATTAATTCCAGCGATGGCACATTTGGTTGCTACAGGACTCTACCCAGTAGTAATTGGGTCGAGGATTTTAGGAAAAGGCGCCATCGAAGGGGGAATGCCATGGATCAAATACATTTCTAATAGAATTCTCACGATGTTGCAAAACCTGCTCGTTAACCAGCATCTATCTGAATACCATTCGGGTTACAGGGCATTTTCGAGAGAAGTTTTAGAAAATACTTTATGGGAAAAAAATTCAAATGATTTTCTATTTGACAATCAAATCATGGCCCAATGTATCGATGCAAAGTATAAAATTGGTGAGATCAGCTGTCCTACCAAGTATTTTCCCGAAGCCAGTTCTATCAGCATAAAAAATAGCGTAATATATGGTTTGGGTTGTTTGGGGGTCTCCGTGAGATACCGATTTCACAAATGGGGAATTTGGAAGTATGCGCTACTGAAATAATTAATATTTTTTTTTGCAAATCGACAATATGAAATTGCTAATATTATAACAGTTTCTGCAATTTACTCTGGCATACAAAATCCGTCTTCGGCAACTGCGTTTTTGCAATTGCTGCAAACCCTCCATCCACTTCTTTGAAATTATGGACACCCCTAGATTTCAAGATAGATGCGGCAATCATACTGCGATATCCACCCGCGCAATGTAAATAAAACGGCTTTGAATCATCCATTTCCATAAACCAGCTATTGATAGAATCCAAAGGTTTATTATAGGCTTCGTCTACATGTTCTGCCGCATATTCTGTCTCTTTTCTAACATCCAAAACATAGGTTTCCTTATTCCATTCTGCCTCAAAAATCTGTGGTGAAATACGATTTACCGTATCCACTTCCTTTCCAGCGCCCGCCCAAGTTTCAAAACCCCCACTTAAATGCCCCAACAAATGATCAAACCCAACACGTGTCAATCGCATTGCAGTTTCCTCTTCACGACCGGGTGCAGTGATTAACAAAATCGGAGTCTTCACATCCCCTAAAACCGAACCCACCCAAGGTGCAAATTGCCCATCGATGCCAATATTGATACTTCTAGGAACAAAACCATTTGCAAATTCGCCTGGAGCGCGCGTATCCAAAATCACAACATCCATTGATTCCGCAGCCGCCTCAAATGCATCGACTCTCAATTTCCGCATACCATTTCCCATAACCACATCTACAGACTCATAGCCCGTTTTATTCATGGCAACATTCATCGGGAAATAGGATGGTGGAGGCAATAAACCGTCCAAAACTGCCTCTATAAAAGCTTCCTTGGATGGCTGATTTAAAGCGTAATTCATTTCTTTTTGATGTCCCAACAAATCCATCGTTTCCTTCATCATATTTTTTCCGCAAGCACTTCCCGCACCATGCGCAGGATACACCATTACCTCATTTGGCAATGGCATGATTTTATTCAATAAGGAATCATACAACAGACCTGCCAAATCCTCTTGGGTCAAATGTGCTGCTTTTTGGGCCAGATCCGGACGACCTACATCGCCCAGGAACAAGGTATCACCGCTAAACAAACTGTGAGGCGTGCCATCCGCATCCAACAATAAGTAACAAGTACTTTCCATCGTATGGCCTGGGGTATGCAACACCTGGATTTTCACGTTACCCACTGTGAACAGTTGATTGTCCTCAGCAATTATACAATCAAATGATGGTGATGCCGTAGGACCAAAAACTATGGGAGCACCTGTCTTCTTGCTCAAATCCAAATGACCACTCACAAAATCCGCGTGGAAATGTGTTTCGAAAATATATTTCAGCACAACGCCGTCCTTTTCCAAACGATGCAAGTAGGGTTGTACTTCGCGAAGCGGATCAATAATAACAGATTCTCCAGCACTGTGAATGTAATAGGCACCTTGGGCTAAACAACCGGTATAAATTTGCTCTATTCTCATAGTTTACTTTTTTTTTTGATGGGTTAAAATTACGCCAAACATATTTTACAGACAATGATTTTTGTGATCGATGCCAAAACCGACCATTTCAAAACGGATTACCGACAACCCCATTTGGGTGAGCAGAAACACCATGGGAATCCTAATTAATGCATTTTGTCTCAAATTCCAAACAATTTCTCTGCATTTCTTGTGGTTATTTCAGCCACTTCCAACAATGAAACCCCCTTAACATCTGCCAATTTCTCTGCAACAAGTCGAGTATATGAAGGTTCATTTCGTTTGCCCCGATGCGGTACGGGCGACAAATATGGGCTATCGGTTTCTAATATGATGTGTTGTAAATCAATCTTAGAAAGCACATCGCCTAAACCCGAATTTTTAAAGGTAAGAACCCCTCCAATTCCTAAAGAAAAACCTTCTAATTTTATTATTTCCTGTGCCAATTCGTAACTCTCAGAAAAACAATGAAATACCCCTCGCAGTCCTTTCCCTTTGAAGGGCTTTAACAATTCGATAATTCTATGCGTTGCATTGCGAGAATGGATGGCAATGGGCATATCTTTTGAGAGGGCAAATTCAACCTGACGGATAAAAGCAGATTCCTGAATGCCTTGGGTGGTCTTATCCCAGTATAAATCCAACCCTATTTCACCTACCGCGCAGTATGTATGCTTATCTGAAAAGTGGAATAATAGGGCTAATTCGCGCTCCCAGTCCTCACCAACATCACAGGGATGCAAACCAATCATACCAAAACAAATCTCGGGATAATCTCGCATCAAAGCATGCATCCCATCCACCGTATCCAAATCTACGTTGGGCAACAAAATGCGATCCACACCCATTCTAATAGAACGAGAAATTACTTCTGCGCGATCCTCATCAAAATCTTTGCTGTATAAGTGACAATGGGTATCTACAATTCTCATCGTAACAAATCAATCACCATTTAAACGGTTGCTTTTGCAAAAACGCATCGATGCCTTTAATACAGTCTGAACTACCTCGGGCTACTGCATTTTGTTTGGCGGCATAATCCAATGCCTCATCGCGCGACATACTTGGAATCCTGCACAACATTTCCTTTACCGATGCCACAGCCTGCTGCGACGTGCTTTCACTCAACTCTCGTGCCGTCTGATTTACAAAAGACTCAATGGCATCCGCAGGTACCAATCGCTGCACCAGACCCAAATTAAACGCCTCTTCCGCTTTCAAGACCCTGCCCGTCAACATCAAATCCCTCAAAACGCCGCCACCCATTTTCTCCCGCAAATACACCATCACCAACGCAGGAATAAAACCAATTTTTACTTCCGTGTATCCAAATGTGGCTTCAGGGGTAGCTACGCACAAATCAGCCAATGTTGCCAAACCACAACCACCGGCCAACGCTGGACCTTCTACTTGCGATATCACAATCTTGGGCGATAAATAAATCAAATCAAACAATCTTCTTAATAATTGAGAATCGGCTTCATTTTCCTCCAAAGAAAAATTACGCAATTTGGCTAAGTACGATAAATCTGCCCCTGCACAAAATGGCTTATCCGCAGAACGAATCACAATAACTCTAATCTCCTCATTGGCATTTGCAGAGACCATCGCAGCAGTCATCTCCGAGACCATCGCCGCACTTAAAGCATTTCTCTTCTCTGGACGATTGAGAATTAATGTCGCTATACGACCTTCCAATTGGGTGAGCAAAAATGAACTCATTTCACAAAGTTACATCACAAGCAATGAAACCTCACTTTTTGATTCTACAGCTCCCATCAATACATTTCATGGCGAGTCACGACCACGATATCGCCATTCTATTGTTTCAATTCCCATTTGCTGTATATAATTTTTTAGTTTTTTACAGATTTTTTCTTGTGTTTTCGCATTTCGTATTTCTCCGTCTATGATTAATTTTTGATCAATTTTCACCACGGTAAATGTGTTTTTATAATAACTCATAGTAAATGTTTCAGCCCGATTGTGATTCGACTGAATCTCCAATTCATGAACAACCAAAAAAGCCATTAACCCAAAAAAAACACCCATCAAAGAGAATGAAATCTGGCGGTTCAATTGAGAATTTGACCGATCGTCTATTTTCATTAGCACCATAAAATACCTATCAATAAAGAATACAAGCATAATTAAACAGAATAACGACCCCATCCCCAACATCAGCGTATTTAACTGCGGCAATGGAAGTTGTTCAAACAATCCTAACAATTGCAAAACTGAATGAATTAAGAAATCAAGAAACACAAATAGGCCTTCTGAAACGTACGGAACCCAAACCAACAATAGGCAAATCAATGACAAATAAACCATCAAAGAGAACAGGGGCAATAAAAACAGGTTGCCCAATAAAAACCATGTTGGGAACGACCCAAACTGAAACAAAATTAAGGGTAAGGTAAACAGTGTTGCGCTCAGCGTTAGGCTTAAACTCGATATCACAGCATTCAAAGCAGAAGAAGATTGCTCATACAAGGCGATCCATCGCGAATGCAATGAAGCGATTCCCAATACAGCCAAATAACTCAATTGAAATCCCAATTGCTCAACAATAAATGGATCTGAAATCCACTGTAAATAGGCAGAACCACACAAGACATGGGTTAGTTTTTGTCTGCGATGTACGGCAAATTTCCCCAACCAAACCCAAGACGCGCCAATCATTGCACGAATTACGGAGGCGGAACTACCACTCAAAAATGCATAAAACCACCCGGCGGCCATCAACAAAAACAACGTTTTTATTGATGGCCGCCCCCGATATCCAAACCCTGTTAATATCCAAAGTAGCGCACCCATGATCAACGATACATGCATCCCCGAAACGGCCAGAACATGAAGCAACCCACCGACCCCAAATTGCTTTTCAATCACTATATCAAGTCCCGACTTATCTCCAATAAGCATAGCATAGGTTAACCCGGCATTTGTCTCGTTCAATTTTGAATACAGTACTTTTCGAATCCAAATCAACAATTGATTTTTACAACGATACACTGTAGTAAATAAATCATTCATTGGCTCTTTCTCCAGAATAATCTCATCCGACTTCCAAGACATATGCCCATGGATACCAAGAGTTCTCATAATTCTGCGCCAATTTGGATCAAACGGAACTTCAGGCTCAGAATAGGATTGTATTAAATTCGTAGGTACCCAATATTTTCGCAATGCCTGAGGAACACTGATTACTTCAGCAGAATCCGAACGAGCGATTACACAACGTAAAACAAAAGATTCATCGTAAATTCTACCGAATTCATCTTTCCAGCCCACGCAATAAACTACACCTGCCCCTTTTTTTGTTGGTAGTAAACTATCCCTAACTTCTATTAACGCCCAGCCCTTTGATTGCTGAGATTCCCATGGCAACGCTTCTACTGTTTTAACACCAAAAAATAACCACAATGCCACCCCACAATGCAACGAAAACAAAGAAATCATCCGAATGAATGGGTTCCACTTTCTGTATTTGGGTTTATACATCCATAAGTAAAGTAGTCCACCAAGACACAGAGCGATCAGCGATAGCAGATGGCATTGGGCTCCAAAAACCGATAATTGAGGATTAAAAAAACCCATCCGGTTCCAGACATAGCCGGTAAATAGCCCCAACAGGGGAATAAAAAAAGGATTGGATCGAATAAACTTCTGCATTGCTGGCCACCATGGGCGCCGAATGCAGTTGGCTTATTGGGTAAAGATTCGCTTAATCATCCGCCACATATCACTTGCAGATTCATCACGTCTACGCCATTGTTTTTGTTCATACCAACGATCGTAAACATCCCCCCTCGCCGCCGCATTGGGCGCATCTATAATTTCTTGGACGAACAAACCCATATTATCCATATCACCCCCAAAAAGGATGTTAGAGAATTCAAACCTCCTACTCATCGGAAATTGACCAATGATTCCGGCTAAAGTGTGCGCACTCGAACCCCTATCATTAGGCTCAATAACGAGCGCTGGCTTTGGATCAGGCACCGCGACTTGAACTCCTTCAATGACCTCTGTTGCGATTTCCGCAAAAGGCAATTCGATATTTGCGATTTCCACCTCGGCAACAAATAGATCAATTACAAGGTCAGAAGTAGGCTCAACAATTGTATCACTTGAAGCATCTGAGGGCAATTCAGAATCCGTTTCAGAATCCGTTTCTTGTAACTCAGGAAACTCCATCGAAAGCAACTCTATATCCACTTCCATATACAATTGCGCTGCCAATAATTTCAACCGACCCAACTTATCAATATCCAACAATTGGGTTTGGTCGTTTCGCATTTCATGGTGTATACTTGCTAAGTTATTTAGCACTTCTAAAAGGGGAGTTTTATTTGCTTCCATTGATAGCGGCAAGTTACAACAGCCTTTGAAATTTTATCATGAGAGAATTTACACTTATCCACGGTTGCATGTTTGCAGGAAAAACCACTCAGTTGATTGGTTTGTACAACGAAAGCATGTGTTTATCCGAGGAGAAATTGGCCGTAAAACCTCTGCTCGACAAACGCTATAACGCCACAACCATCAATACACACAGCGGAATTCAAATGCTTGCCCATCGCATATCCAAGGCAGAAGAAATCTACCCATTAATCAATGAATTTACCAAAGAAATCTACATAGACGAAGTCCAATTTTTTGGTCCATTCATCGTTGAGGTCATTGGTGAATTGATGATGAATCAAATCAAAATTATGGCTGCTGGCCTCGATAAAGACTATAAGGCACGCGATTTTGGCCCCATGGCGGCGCTCAAAAAATTGGCCACTCAGAAAATTGAGTTACAAGCAAAATGTTCTGTTTGTAACAATCCCGCCAACCACACCTTTAGAAAACCCGGCAATGAGGATTTACTCATGGTTGGACATGAAGACATTTACGAAGCCCGTTGTGAAGAGCATTGGCTGATTGGTATGAAAGACCGCATCGAATCCCTTCCCCAATAACTCCCAAATATCAAAAATGAATCAACCCAACAAACTGAATAACACTTTTCGATTAACGGCCCTATTTAAGGAGTTTTTTCAAAGTCAGCAATCGGCGGGAATCCTTTTGATTGTTGCCACCATTACATCATTGTTATTGGCGAATTCACCCGTAGCTGAACAATATATATCATTCTGGAGAACAGAAATCGGTAGCAATTTGTACGGATTTCACTTAAAACATAGCCTTACAGGATGGATCAATGAGGCATTAATGACCGTTTTCTTCCTCCTGGTTGGACTCGAAATAGAAAGAGAACTTTATATCGGTGAGCTCAGCAGCCGAAAACGAGCCATGTTACCCGTGATGGCCGCCTTGGGGGGAATGATTTTCCCAGCTTTGGTTTACTTGTTATTCAATTTCAATCACCCCGAATCCATTTCAGGGATTGGGATTCCTACCGCCACCGACATAGCCTTTGCCATTGCAATCATGGGACTACTAGGCGATAGAGTTCCTCCCGCTTTAAAAGTATTTTTAACCGCCCTCGCCATCATTGACGATCTCGGTGCCATCATTGTGATTGGAATATTTTATGGTAACGGATTTTCGGGGTTGTATTTATTACTCACTGCTCTCATTTGTTTCGCCCTGTATTTATTAAATCGAAAGGGAAATGAGAACTTTTGGATTTACTTAATCTTGGGACTTTTTCTCTGGTTTTGTATGCTCCACAGTGGTATCCATGCAACATTGGCTGGAGTAATCCTTGCCTTTGCACTCCCCTTCAAATCTGGAAGCCCTGCAACACTTTCCTATCGCATCGAACACAAAATTCAGTGGCCCGTAACTTATATCATACTGCCTTTATTCGCACTTTCTAATACGGCAATTGCCATAAAATCCGAGATAACAGGTGCGCTATTTTCGCCCGAAAGTTTAGGAATTTTCTTTGGCTTACTCATCGGAAAACCCATTGGCATTTTCCTTTTCAGTCTGTTGGCAATTCGATTGGGAATCGCGAGTTTATCATCAAGCATCAACAAAACAATGATCTTTGGCGCAGGCATTTTAGGGGGAATTGGCTTTACGATGGCAATGTTCGTCGACAACCTAGCCTTTACCAATACCCAGCAAATTGATTTGGGAAAAATCAGCATTTTACTCGCTAGCACTACTGCCGCGATTCTTGGATTCCTATGGCTTAACCTCGCCGAAAAAGCAAAGCATCGCGCAGTTTAAAGAAGCCATAAAACCAAGGCGATATCAATTAGAATCCGATACCATCGACCATATCGGAACACAGTTGGGTAAAAGTACATAAATCCATACAACGCCATCAATAATACAACCCCAAGTTTGTCGCCGTTGAAATCATTAATTGCCACGCCAATGGTGATAGAAACAACCAAAAGAAGCGCCACAACCGGCAATTTATGAGCACCCCTCATCAACCAAAGATTGGGCAATTTTAGCACGATATCTTTGTCTTTCTCGAAATACTGCATCAGCAAAATATTTAACAGAAAAACACAAAACCCTTGGATCCAAAACATGAGGGAACCGGACGATGGCAAACCGCCAAAGACTGCAGAAGCGAATACGAAGGCGATTAAAACTGGACCAAAATAGGCCAATAGAAGTCCGCTGCGCCATTTTACATAACAATACAGAATACCACCAAAGATCAAATATCGGAGGCTCCAAAGCAATTCTTTCAAACCGTTCAGGTCGCGTGTTCCAAAACCCAGCAACGGAAAAACCATTGTTAAACCGAGTACAACAAAACTCCCGAGTAAAATCCAAGCAATCGCCAACGTCCCCTGCCACGATTTAAAGTCAACCCCTGCCCGGTCCCACGTGATAGCATCCCAAATAAAATCCGATGCGTAAACGATTAATATCAAACAGGCAACAATCCAATCCCAATCGGGGATATACGTTTCGTTAAACAAATTAAGAATTGTAGCTTTTTGCGTCAACTGCGAGCGAATCGTCAGAAAAACGAGCGCCACAACTGGAATCCCCAAGGCTTGAGTGCCCAAAAATGGTTTGCCCTCCGATGCACCCCAATTTTTCAAGGCACTACTCAGGCGGGTGAACATAACTAATTTTTTAACGCAGTAATTTTTCCAATATTCGGAATGGCACGTCTCAAACTTTCTTCAATACCGGCCGTCATAGTCATGTCGCTCATGCTGCAAGTACTACAAGCACCTGTCAATCGCAAAACAACATCCAATTCCTGGTTCACCCCAACCAATTCAACATCCCCACCATCAGCATGCAAATACGGACGCATAGATTCAAGAACCTGTTCTACTTGCTGATTAATTTCACTCATGGTATGCAAAAGTAATATTATTTTGTGATTTGCAACATACTCACTTGCTGAGCCAACGCGCCCGCCACTTGATAGTAGGGTTTTAGTTCGATGGCATCTGATGTTAAATGGCCCTCATCAATCAATTTCATCAATGCTGGATTTAAAGGCAATTCTCCCAAAAATGGAACGCCATATTCTTCACTCAGCACTTTACCGCCACCCTCGCCAAAGAGTCTGTATTTCTTATCTGGCGCATCATCCGGCGTGAAATAACTCATATTCTCCACCACACCAAGGATTTTTTTGTTGACCGCTTCCATCGAAAACATACCCATCGCCCTACGGGCATCTGTAAGCGCCATCTCCTGCGGCGTTGTAACGATCACAACCCCTGTTAACGGAACATTTTGCACCAAACTCAATTGAACATCCCCGGTACCTGGCGGCAAATCGATGATCAAATAATCCAAATCACCCCAATCCGTATCCTGAACAAACTGTTTAAATGCAGAGGAAACCATCGGCCCACGCCAAACAATTGCCTGACCGCGAGCTGTCATCAATCCAATACTCAACAACTTCACGCCCTTCGCCTCCACCGGAATCATGATCTGCTTTTCACCCTTCATGTACATTTCGGGCGATGCTGATATGCCAAACATTGTAGGAACACTGGGCCCATAAATATCGGCATCCAACAATCCCACTTTTGCACCCATGCCGCTCAGGGCCAATGCCAAGCTAGCGGACAAAGTACTCTTTCCCACACCGCCTTTACCAGAAGCCACGGCAATCACATGCTTTACCCCAGGCAAAGTCTCAGACATTGGAATGCTGCCTCTAACTCGACTTATAGTTGATACTTCCACTGCAATTTCCGAATCAACCATCATCCGAATTGCAGTTTTACACGCATTCACCATCATGTCTTTCATCGGACAAGCGGGTGTAGTTAACACAATAGTAAAACTGATTTTATCACCAATCACCAAATCCTCAATCATACCCAAGGACACCAAATCTTTTTTGAGATCTGGATCGTCTACATGAGACAGGGCTTTGAGAACTGATTCGCGCGTGATCATTTTCCCCGACCAAACATTCGTTTAAAAAACCGCTGCTCAAATGCCCAAAAGTACTTGAACTGCCCCAAAATAAATCCGTAAAACAACAATAGGAGATTATAAAAAGGCAATATCAATATGTAATAGACCAAATCAACCCACCAATCTTCACCCAAGTAAGGCTTAACATACTTCTTTAGATACAAAACCGTGCATCCCGTTAAGGCAAATACCAACAAGATCACCCAAACCATCCATGCTTTCTGCACGTTCCAACGCGCTTTCAGTCGATTTATAAAACTCACATCGCAAAGTTACTTGATAATCTCGAGCCAAGAAATTAAGCTTACAGTTAAATGACAATTTTCCACCGCAAAAGATAAATTGCAGACTTCCAACGATAAAGATGAAATTTGCAGCAATGGATGATATAAACATCAACGATTTAAATTTGGATACCTCTGAATTGTCCCCTTTTGAGCAGGAATCCACCGCGGGGAACATGGGGAGCAACAACACACAACTTATTTTAGTACCTCTGCCCATTGGCGAACAAAGTTGGCTTTGGATGAACACGCCGCAGTACATTGATTCCATTAAACCCATCATGCATTGGGTTGCTGAAGATGCGCGCACATTGAGACGTTTTCTTTCGAGTCTTAAAGTGGGTATACCGCTAAATGATCTCGACATATTTGAACTCAATACAAGAACTCCCCAAAAACAATTGGAAGCCTTTTTGAAAGATATACAAAATATCAAATTAATTGGGGTTGCATCCGAGGCGGGGATGCCTTGCATTGCAGACCCAGGGGCGATGTTGGTGAAAATTGGCCATCAGCGGGGGTGGGATATCAAACCCATTATGGGACCCAATAGTTTGATGCTCGCCTTAGCCGGCAGCGGACTCAGCGGTCAGACATTTACATTTCATGGATATCCGCCCATCAATGAAAACGAACTCAAACAACTTACCTTACTGTTAAACAACAAGGCCACCGATAAACACAGTCATTTGTTCATCGAGACCCCATATCGGACAGACAGATTGTTACAGTTTTTATGTAAAAATCTACCACAAGATATGCTACTCTGCATTGCCAAAGATCTACACGGACCCTCGGAACATATTTTAACCCAACCCATCAGCGCTTGGAAACGGAAAGTGGAGACCTTGGGCAAAAGCCCCTGCGTATTTATTGTAGGTAGATAAAATAATACATCCATTTTTTACCAATGATAAGTCCATTTTTACCTATTAGTAAACGGAGAATAACTTCTGAAACAATTATTATAATTACAATGTTACATTTGCATTTATCTATTTGTAGTCAATTAACATGAGAGACATATTCGACAAACTGCATGAGCGCATGGGTCCTTTGGGCCAATACGCCGACGATGCACACGGTTATTTCGCGTTCCCCAAATTGGAAGGCCCTATAGGCCCACGCATGATTTTCCGCGGAAAAGAACGCCTCAACTGGAGTTTAAATAATTATTTGGGATTGGCAAATCACCCCGACGTGATGAAAGCAGATACCGATGCCGCCGCACAATTCGGAATGGCCTACCCCATGGGAGCCCGAATGATGAGTGGAAACAGCAATTACCATGAGCAGTTGGAACGCGACCTCGCTAATTTTGTTCAAAAACCCGATTGTATCCTTTTAAATTATGGATATCAAGGTGTTTTGAGTGCAATTGACGCTTTGGTTGACCGCCATGATGTGATTGTTTACGATGCAGAATCGCATGCTTGTATCATTGATGGTGTTCGCCTTCACATGGGTAAAAGGTTTGTGTACAACCACAACAACATTGAAAGTTTAGAGCAACAACTTAAGCGCGCCACTAAAATGATTGAAACCACAGGTGGAGCGATTTTGGTAATTACTGAAGGTGTTTTCGGCATGACTGGCTCTCAAGGAAAATTAAAAGAAATTGTTGAGTTGAAGAGTAAATACAATTTCCGCCTATTGGTAGACGATGCCCATGGCTTCGGAACGATGGGTAAAACAGGTGCTGGAACTACAGAAGAGCAAGACTGCATCGAAGGCGTGGACATTTACTTCTCTACGTTTGCCAAATCGATGGCTGGTATTGGGGCATTTATCGCTTCTGAACCCCATGTCATTAAATTCTTGCGATATAATATGCGTTCTCAAATCTATGCAAAGGCATTGCCGATGCCACTGGTAATAGGATCAATCAAACGTTTAGAAATGATTCGCACACAACCCGAGTTAAGGGAGAAATTGTGGACCATCACCAATGCCTTACAAAACGGCCTAAAAGAGGCAGGTTTTAACATTGGAATCACTACAACGCCAGTCACCCCAGTGGTATTGAATGGAACAATTCCCGAAGCAACACACCTCATCAAAGATTTGCGCGAAAATTTTAACATTTTCTGTAGTATCGTGGTATATCCGGTTGTGCCAAAAGGTATGATTATTTTACGATTGATTCCTACAGCAATTCACTCTCTACAGGACGTTCAAGAAACAATTCAGGCTTTTAAATCTATCAAAAACAAATTGGACGCTGGCGAATATCGCAAAGAAAAATTGGCTGAGTTCGCCTAATTTCGCCTCTGTCTTTTGGACAGGGTTGCGGTGTTAGGATTACGAAAAAATATAACTCAAGGGTCGTTCTGGTTCGCCATAACGACCCTTTCTATTTTGGGAATTGTTCGATGTCATTCCCAAGCCCAACGATTAAAGGTTTTGACTACACTCCAAGTACCAAAGGAATTCCCGAAATACACGAATAAAACCCGCTGGAAAGTTCCTCACCACAAATACAAAACACAGTATTGGGCTAATAAATCGAACCCAACAAAACCCTTATCAAATAAGTTGGCATTTGCCTTACTCATGGAATTGCGGAAATCGAAAGAAGGAAAAAATCATTTGCAGTATTTACAACCACAATTAACAGAAATCGTCAATCGCAAAAACCCATTTCCCACAAACATCAACATCAATAAGATCGACAGTTCGAGCCTCGACGAGCTGCCCGGAATTGGCCCCTCAACAGCGCGAAGAATATTAAAATATAGAGAAAAGCTTGGGGGATTTTATACAGCTAGCCAATTGATCGAAATTCCCAAAATCGACACGACTCTCATTGAATTTTTGGTACCTAAAATCAACATTGATATGTCAACTCTGGTCATGCTGAATGAGAAAGTAGATTATAAACAGTTGTATAAACACCCATACATTGGACCCAATAAAGCCAAAATTTTAGGGCCCTTTTTTACACAACATCCGCAACTAACAAAACGCATTTGGCATGATTTGCAAGGCCTTACCGTGGAAGAAAAATTAAAACTCGAGCCGTATTTGCGTTTTAGAGAATAAGACATGTACCACTCTATCAAACACAACAAACATCCTACAAATTTATTCAAAGAAATAGCCGTAGCTATTATCAGTTAAGGTCCATGTGTAATATCTTTGCACGCACTAAACATGATGAATTTCCAAGAAAGTGAAAGCGTATCAATGGTAAGACAAACCGTGCGCGATTTTGCCCACAAAAACATACTTCCACAATTGATGGAATGGGATGAATCTCAAACTTTTCCCATTCACATTTTCAAAGCACTGGGTGAATTGGGTTTGATGGGTGTATTGGTACCTGAAAAATACAATGGTTCCGGATTAACTTATTTTGAATATGTGGCTGCCATTGAAGAATTGTCAAAAGTTTGTGGCAGTATTGGTTTATCCATGGCGGCCCACAACAGCCTTTGTACGGGTCATATTTTGGCTTTTGCTAACGACGAACAAAAGCAAAGATGGCTTCCCAAATTGGCCACAGCAGAATGGATTGGAGCATGGGGACTTACTGAAGCCAATACAGGTTCCGATGCATTGCGTATGCAATGTGTTGCCAAAAAAGACGGAGATCATTGGGTTCTTAGCGGTGCAAAAAACTGGATCACTCATGGCATTACCGGCGATGTTGCGGTAGTTTTGGCAAGAACCGGTGAACTTTTAGACTCAAGGGGCATCACTGCATTTGTTGTGGAAAGAGGCACTCCAGGATTTAGAGGGGGTAAAAAAGAAAATAAATTGGGGATGCGCGCCAGCGAAACAGCGGAGATGATTTTTGAAGAATGCAGAGTTCCAGAAACCAATATATTAGGAAACATCGGCGATGGATTTATCCAAGCCATGAAAATACTTGATGGAGGTAGGATTTCAATTGCCGCATTGTCGTTGGGTATCGCCAAAGGCGCTTATGAAGCCGCATTAAAATACTCCAAAGAAAGAGAACAATTTGGAAAATCTATTTCCAATTTCCAGGCAATCGCGTTCAAATTGGCCGATATGGCCACAAAAATCGAGGCTGCCGAATTACTGACTCAAGAAGCTGCCGACAGAAAAAACAAAGGTCTCGGAATGACCAAAGAAGGAGCGATGGCAAAATACTACGCCTCGGAGGTGAGTGTTTATTGTGCAAACGAAGCCGTGCAAATATTTGGTGGTTATGGATATACAAAAGATTTTCCAGTAGAAAAGTTCTACAGAGATTGTAAACTTTGTACCATCGGAGAAGGCACAAGTGAAATCCAAAAAATGGTCATTTCTAGAAACATTCTGAAAGATTAAAAGAACTTGCCTTTATCGATAAAAACATCTATTTTTGTGACCCAAATAAAAATTTAACATGCTTATAATTAACGTAAAAGAAAACGATTCGCTAGAGAAGGCATTGAAGAAGTTCAAAAAGAAGTTTGAAAAAACGGGTGTTGTGAAAGCACTTCGTGCTCGTCAGGCATTCGAAAAGCCCTGTATTACTAAGCGTATGCAGAAAATTCGCGCTGCCTACAAGCAGAAAATGCAAATGGCCGACGTAGAAGCATAAGCGACTACTTTTTCAGTATACAAGACCAATCGTATTTATCATAAACTTTCAAAAAGCCACCCTGCGGGTGGCTTTTTTCATTCCCGCAAAAATCAAATTATTTCCGAGGATGCAAAGCATGTACCTGTTTCAACTTTTCAAATGAATTCTTTGTATACACTTGGGTGGCCGACAAATTTGCGTGGCCCAAAATATCCTTTATCGCCAATAAATTCGCCCCATTATTCAACATATGCGTCGCAAAGCTATGACGTAACACATGGGGACTCGTCTTGGCCGCATGTGAGAACAACTTCAAATACCGATTCACCAACCGATACACCAACATCGGGTACAAAGGATCGCCCTTCTCCGTCTCAAACAAATAAACCCCGCCGTGACTCGCCATATATTCTTTCAACCAATCCACCACCTCCGGATGCATCGGAATAATTCTCTCCTTATTCCTTTTACCCAAAACACGCAAACTACCCCGGTGAAAATCAATATCGCCAGCCTTGAGCCCTATCAACTCACTCAAACGCATCCCAGTGGTGTAAAACATCAAAAGCAACAATCGATCTCGCTCCCCCTGATCCACCTCGTTCCATGGGAAATTCGCAAACATATTACGTAAGTCCAACGCAGGAATGTCCTTTACCAACATCTTCGGCATCTTCGGCAGAATTATTTTACTCATCGGATCGCCTACCATCAACCCCTGCTTGCGTAAATATTTAAACCATCCCCGTACGCTGGAAACCTTGCGATGCACACTTCGCGATGTTAAACCCGCAGCTAACAACATCGACATAAAACCTCGAATGTGAATCGCCTTGCAATCAGCCAACGAACCCACATACTGAGTCTCCAAAAAATCCTCAAACTGCTTTAAATCGCCGGTATAAGCCGATACCGTATGAATCGACATCCGCTTTGTCTTTGCGATGTAATCCAAAAATTGATTACGCAACGATTCAAAAGCGATACCCATGATCAAGAAATAAAATTATATCAATCGATAGTAGCCAATACCTTCAACTCAATCCCAATGGGCGTTGGCAAACAATTAATTTCCAAGGTTGTCCTACAAGGAGGATTCTGCCCAAAATATTCTTCCCACAAACGATTGTACGTAGGGAAATCATCTTTCATATTGGTTAGAAATACCGTAACATCAACAATATTATCCCAACTGCTCCCCGCATCTTCTAAAATCCAACGCACATTCTGAAACACACTTCTGCATTGTGCCTCGATATCATAGAACTCAATCTCTCCCAACTCATTTAACGTTACACCAGGAATCTTTTTGGTCCCTCGTTCCCTGGGACCCACGCCACTCAAAAACAACAAATTACCTACGCGTTTAGCATGGGGATACAAACCCACTGGCTCAGGCGCTTTTCCGCTATTGATACTTTGGTCAGACATAAGACAAATGTAAAGCGGGCGATTGGATCTTCACGAATCCAAATTTCAACATCTAAGAAACTGTCATTCTTTTAGACATGTTACTTCCTGGAACGCGCCGGAGTCGCCGACTTTACCGGCGCTGGCTTCACTGGCGCAGGCTTTGCCTTAGTCCAAATTGGGGGAGTGCGATAAACAATTGCTCCAAATGTGGCGCCTTGGGCCGACATTTTTCCAGCAACGATCATCAATTTATTATTGGGTGTAAATTTTGCTTCTTTGGCTGTACTAATCAAGTTCTTTTGCACAGAAACACAAGCCCCCGTATTTACATCCCAAACCCTGATCTCACCATCATTACCGGTTGAAACCAAATATTGATCATCCTTGGTAAAGGCAACAGAATTGACTTTCCAGGTATGACCCAACAATGTTCTTATAGGCTTACTCGTGGCAATATCCCATATCACCACAGATTTGTCGTTTCCACCTGTAACCATCATCTGCTTGTTGTTGGACAAACCCAAACAGTTCACTGGCATCGTATGATTACCCGCAAATATTTGATATACTTTACCCGTAAAATCAATCGATTCCACATCGTTATTCCCATTGTTTGCCACAAAAAACGTCTTGCCATTTGGCGCTGTAATCAAATCGTTTACTGGCTTTCCGTAAGTGTACAAACGTGGCTTTTGATTGTTTGTAGGATTTGCGATATCGTACAATCTAATCGTACCATCCATAGAAGCCGACATGACAAACTTCCCCGTTGCTTCAAATTCCACCGCAGTAATTGCATCGCGATGATCCATCGTCTGAAAAACCAAAGACCCATCCAAAATATTTACCACACGCAAAGAGAAATCTTTGGATCCAGAAGCCAACAAAGTACTGGCCGCATCAAATGTTAAGCATGTAACCGCACCATTATGACCGGTAAACGTTTTTACCAATTTAAACATACCCAGCGTATCGATGGAATACAGCAATATTCTCCTATCCCAAGCGCCCGTGGCCAACCATTTGCCATCGGGTGAAATAGCCAAGGATTCGGTTGAAGACGTATGACCCATCAATTTCTCCTGCACCGAAAAGACTGTATCCGTTGCCAAAATCACAGGCCCATTCAACACTGCGGAAGAATCTTTTTTAGAATCCCCTGCCAACGTCGCACTGCTGGGGCCATTTTTCAACGATTCCCCCATTAGAATATCCGGATTTCCTTTCGAAGTTGCAGGCTTGGATTGGGCAGACAATCCATTCGATACACCCGTAGCCATTGCAAACAAACCAATCAATGCCAATGATTTAAGGCGTGCTAAAGAAAAAATATAGAAATGTAACATATTTGTAGAATTTGACAACCAAATTAAAGCCAAAAATTACCCCAAACACCGGTTGTGGATAATTGCCTTACATCAAGTGCTCCTCGAATATAATTCCGTGATGCTTAAGCTTTTCCAAAATTGGCGCGTACCATGATTTATCGAATGGCAAACACACACCATGGTCACCGTGTTTCTCCTCCAAAAATGTTTCCACACCCATCCCCAACGGCAATCCCACCATTTTTGCCATTGCTGTTCTATCGCCGCCTTCACCCATCACTTTCAACACCGAATACCAATGTTTTTCATTCCCCAATTTATCCATCACACCCAATTTGTGAACCATGACCACTTCATCGCGATGATTCGCCTCCAAGGCCCATCGATCAAGTAAAATCTGTTCCAAAATTTGAGCCACCGTTTTTCCCACAACCACTAAATTGAGACATCCCAATTCCAACTGCAAAAATCGCAAATGCCCCTCGATATTTGTCAAATCTACACCCGAATCGCGAAGCGATTCAATCCACAATTCGGTACTTGAACAACCCGTGACTTTCAAAAACCACATTTGGGCATTTACCGCAGAATCAATGTTTGGATTTCTCGCCACATTACTCATCGATTCAGACCCTAAGATCCTATCAGGATGTACATTTCCGGCAACACCTTCTTCAAACAAAATGGTTTGAGAATCCGTAAACCCTTGTACCACCAACACATCCCAAGCGGCGCAAAAATAACGTCGGCGCAGTGTCCCACGCAACAAAGTCCTCGCCTTGGTTAACCCGTATAATTTCTCATAGGTTAGACTATTCCGATTGGCATAGACATCAAAAACACCAATACCAGGAACCTCAATTTCTCTTGCATTGGCAAAAATCAAATGGCCGTCCAACTGCATCACCTCCCCTTCCTCCTTCCAAATGCTTGAACCGCCTTGACCGGCCAATACCACATTGGTAGGATTCCAAGTGAATTTATATTTCCAAGGATTTTTTTCACAACACGCCACATCAACGAGTCCGCCGCAATGACTTTCAAAGGTCACGACTTCCAATCCTAGTGATTTGGCGTGATCAAAGAGTTTGTTGGCCGACAAGTGATCAATACCGGGATCCAAACCCAATTCATTCATAAAGAGTAATCCCTTTTCTTTGGCTTGCGCATCAAGACCCAACATCCCTTCTGAAGTATAACTGGCCGTAAAAAGATGACATCCCTGCTTCAAACACAAATTAGCCACAGGCAAATGCATAGGCGGCGGCAGAACACTTACTACTACATCCAAATTCTTTAAAATATCCGATACCACTTGTAAATCAGACAAATTTGCAATCACCAAATGTGTTTTATCGTTCACAAAAAATGATTGTTGTAATCGATGGAAATCTAAATCATACACATAAAGTTCTCGTCCTACGCGAGCACAATATTCACCCAAATATTCAACCAAATACCCTGCACTTCTACCCGCTCCCAAAATTCCAATCTGCTTCATCGAATTATAATTTTTTGGCTCTTTGTCGTTTCGCCTCATAAAGCATCAAGGAGGCTGCTACAGAAACATTTAAACTATCCACCTTGCCAAACATTGGAACGTTAACATTAACGCCCTTATCTCGCCAAAATTCGGAGACACCCTGACTTTCCGTACCCACCAATATCGCCGTTGTCTCACAAAGGTCACTATCCCAAACACTTGTTGAATTTTCCATAAAGGTTGTAAATAGTTTAACGCCGCTAGATTGAATTACTTCCCAAGCCTGCTGAATCGAAATTACAAACAAAGGAACCGTAAACACTGTTCCAACGCTGTTGCGAATCACTTGGGGATGATAAGCATCGATACGCTCATCACAGATCACAACACCATCGGCAGCAGTGGCGTCGGCCGAACGAAGCAATGCACCCAAATTACCCGGCTTTTCTACAGATTCAACCAACAAATAGAGTCCGCCAGACTTTGGTTTCCATTCCAAAGGTTTTATTGGCATTTCAAAAATGGCTAAAGCATTTTGCCCACTCTCCCGAACAACAACCTTAGACCAAGCCGAGTTAAGCACTTCAATCATCCAAGTAGCATCCAACTCCATACCCACGTTCAACAGGGTTTTTAATTCCTGCCAAGACATTTTATCGGGATTGATCGCCAATTGCTTTAGTACAAGACCCGATTTCATGGCCAGCCGAATCTCATTAATCCCTTCAACGGTAAATTTACCCGCAGCCCTGCGATTCTTGGCCTTTTCCTGCAGTGCCAAAACATCTTTTACCCAAGGATTTTGTGCGGAGGTAATTGATTTTATCATAACTCTTGGGATTCAAAAAAGTGAATTAAGGCAATGTACTAGCCCATGGGACTGTTATCTTCCGAAAGCCAATCTGCTTCTTTTTTCACTCGTAAGAATCGGGCAACCATCAAACCAAAAAACATATTGGCCAATACCAATCCTGGCAGACCTGAAATATAGCTCCAGAGAGTACCCATTTGAGCTGCTCTGATTTCCTTAACCAATTTATCAAAATCGTCGTTGCTCATAAATTTCATTTGCCCCAAACCGTCTTGCAACTGCTCAATCAGGATCCCTTTGGTTTGCTCAACCAAGGTCACATCAACCAAACTATAAAGCACGTAATCGGCGAAACTTCCTAGTAAAACCGCAAAAAACACCGCGCGAAAACAACTACTCAGCGCCTGCTTGTATTGATAATGACTGCCTTCTAATTGTTTTCTATCACCCATACCACCCATAATCATTGCAGACAGAATAATCAGAAATGAAAGGACCGTAAAAGCTGGCAAAAACCGATATTCCCAATGTTGGGTTAGATATACGATGACTTTAGCGACAAAAATAAACACCCCGGCCAACAACCCGTGAAACACCGAAGCGCGATTCAATAACAACTTTATCCTATCAATCATGATTTTTCATAAAACATCCTTTTCGTATGGTTCCCAAAACCCTACCTTTCAAAACATCCTCTTTTCTTGGCACATTATACGCTTTACTTGGATTGCGCTCATTCATTAAACAATAGTCCCCCTCCAACGTGAACAATGTCAAATTGGCCTCTATACCTTCCCCCATCAACTCCACAGCAACGCCCATAAATTGTCGATTCCCCTGAAACAACAATGGGATCCACAATTCCGGCCTTTCGTATTGAAACGCTTTGCACATGAGCGAGAAAGTCTGCATCAAAGTACTAGCGCCCCAAGCGGCATAATCAAACTCAAGTTTCTTATTTTCAATATCTTCCGGATGATGATTGGACATCACAGCGGTGAGAGTCCCATCCAACAGCCCCAAAATCAAGGACTTTCGATCCGATTCAGCACGCAGCGGTGGCAGCACTTTTAAATTCTCATCAAAATCCGTCATCGCCTCGTCTGTATACAACAAATTCAATACTGGCACCGCCGCAAAAATCTCAACACCTTCGGCTTTGGCTTTCCGGACAATTTCAACACTATCTGTCGAGCTAATACCCATAACACGCAGTGGCGCCTTCAAATATTTAGCCAACTCAATATCCGCTAAAAGTTCCACCGTCTCACTCACAGATGGTATTCCTTTAAAACCCAAACTCGCATTAACCAGACCTTCATGCACCTTACCATCAGGTGCCAACGCTTTTTGATAAGGAAAATGAATATAATTCAACCCCAAGGAATGCGCGTACTGCATCAATTTTATACGCAATCCCAAAGAAGCACTAGCGGTTATACCATCGGTGAAAGCCAACGCTCCGGACAAATGCATTTCGTACATTTCAGCCATTTCATTGCCTTCACCGCCAACACTACTGAATCCCAGGGGGAGTATTTCTGCAGGCAAACTTTTACCCAATCCCTTCACCTGAGCAATCACAGACTCATTGTCGGGCTTTGGATTACTGCCACACAAAGCAGCCACATGAGTAAACCCGCCTTTCTGTGCTGCATCACTATAAGATTGCAGGGTTTCCTTCCAAGGTTCACCCGGATCTGGACAAACACCAAATGGGTCCATCCACCCCAACGAAACAAAGGCCCCTTCACCATCGAGCAACTCCGAAGCCGCCAATCCAAGACCCTCACCCAATGCAGAAATCACACCGTCCTGAATCAAAATTTCCACATTGCGGTTGTGCAACGGATGATCCGGAGAAAACAAAGTTACGTTTTGAAGCAATGTAGTATGAGTCATAATTTTACAGATTCAGATGTAATTATTCTATCTTTTAATAATATGATAACAACTTCTACTGCGAAGAAAAACGCAGCCCCCCATATAAACAAGCGCCAAGGCGTGTTTAATGGGGCATTGTGCATAATCGGTGTAATTCCGTTGCCTTGGGATAGCGTTAAACCATTTCCACCACCCAAAGATATCGATTTCCAATCAGCAAAACTTCGCAAATCAGATTCTTGCTTTCCCAAATTTAACGCAATTTGCACACTGTCCTCGCCACTGCTACCAACCAACCAGAAATAGCCTGGATACTGGGGTTGAGACCCTACATACATAGAAGTATGTTGGCTAGAATTTTGTTGTAAATCTATCACGATGTTACCGGATTTGCCGCGCAGCTTCGCTGCGCGCTCATCTACTTGTACATTGCTTGGCAATGGCAACAAATTGCCGCTAAACAACTCACCATATAATGACTGTTCCACCACCGCCGATGAAGCAATAATCTGCGTAAAAATGGGTAGGAACCAAACCGAAGACTTTAAAGATTGACTTCCACTGCGCAAATCACTCAACCAAACCCAATAGCTACCAGTGCCCTGAACTCGCTGCAGCAAAATTGGATTACCACTTTCTAATTGTAAAACGGTTTCAAAGTCCAACGACGATTCCAATTTGAAATGTCCACCCACCCAAGGCATCTCCGTCTTTTCCGAAATCGATTCACCAAACGCATTTTGAAATATTGGATGCTGAAACCCCGCTAACGCCAGCCGATCAACCTGTAAATCTCTATCCAAATTTGGCCCTTTATTCCTTGATAAAACTCCCTTTCCAATCTGACCGCCCAACCACTCACCGCGCAAATCTCCAAAGCCCAAATTAAAATTCTTCCTACGTATTGGATCAGCAAAGAACTGTATAACACCCTTCCCCGAAGCAACAAAATCTCTCAATGAAGCCATTTCTTGAGCAGTGTAAACCGCATCGTTGATCAGAACAATTGCATGGGCGGATTGTAAAACCCCTTTATTTCCAGACAACAAATCGGCTCGTTTTAAATCCACTTTTTTTAATAATTGCTGAGATGCAAACAACGCAGTAAGCGCATCGTCAATGCCCAAAACACCCACTACAGTCTGATTTTGTTTGATGGGATGCAAATACTTTATATTGTCGTACCCAAACCCATCTTCATCCAACTGCAGCGCACTAGCCTGCGATAGTTCAATTTCTGACAGTGGGAATTCCACTTCAGCAACTCCTTGAGCCTCCAACTTCACAGACTTTACGTGCATCGTCTTGCCGTCACTGACCATACGAAGTGATGTCTCCTTGGATGATTCAGTATAATTTCTAATCTTCGCCTTCAGCAACACATTGGCCCCAGCATCGGCATTTTGCCAAACACTCTCATACCAAACTGTATCAATTCCCACGTTGCCACCGCTTTGTGTTGGATCCAAAGGATACAAAACATATTCCCAATCCACAGCAGGTACCGATATCAATTGAGGTTTATCTGCCATGGCCGACAATTGACCATCACCAAAGGCCATCACTTTCAGAGATGCAATCCCACCCTCATGAAGCAATTCATCCACCTGAGCAGTCCAATCAGACCATTTGCGCTGTTGCGGACAAAGAGGAATCGTATCGATAACGGATAAAGCTTGTGCGGGCGACATCCAGCCAGTGTTGGTCAATGGATCTTGGGTAAACAACCTCACCTGCGCCTCCTGTGCCAAACCGGACAACATAGTTCTGGCTTGGGACCTAGCTTGTTCGATGATCACTCCATCCGCATTTTTGGTACCCATAGAATAAGAGTTGTCAAACAACACAACCACATGGCTATATTCTTGATTGCGGTTGGATGAGCTACAACTCGGCATCGCAAAGGCGAAAACCAAACATGTGATGGCCATCATACGAGCGAGCAAAACAATCCAATGCTGTACCTTCTTTTGCTGCCTTGCGTGTTGCAATCGCTGAATTAAGCGAAAAATACCGGGGAAGTAAATCGTTTGGGTTCTATGAAATTGAAAAAGGTGAATCAACAGCGGAATTGCCAGCAAAAGCAATCCCCAAAGCATATTTGGCTGTTGAAATTGCATTAAAACAATCCGTTCAGTGTGCTCTCTACTTTTTGGATGATTTCTGCGGCGTGCTCGGGATTTTCTTGAAAATCAATATCGTCAACATTAAAAATCAATAGTTTACCTGTATAAGTTGCAATCCAAGCTTCGTAACGCTCATTCAAACGTTTCAAATAATCCAAACGGATGGCATCTTCATAGTCCCTACCCCGCATTTGAATCTGATGTACCAACTTAGGAATCCCGGCCCGCAGGTAAATTAATAAATCTGGCGTTTCGATCTGATCACCAATCGCATCAAACAATTGCTTGTAGTTTTCAAAATCTCTGGTGCTCATTAAGCCCATCGCATGTAAGTTGGGTGCAAAAATGTATGCATCCTCATAAATGGTCCTGTCCTGAATCACAGTATTCTTTCCACCGCGAATTTTTTGAATATCCTTCCACCGCGTAGTAAGGAAATACACCTGCAAGTTGAAACTCCAACGTTGCATGTCTTCGTAAAAATCAGAGATATACGGATTATCATCCATATCCTCCAATTGAACCTCCCAACCGTAATGTTTTGAGAGCAAATTGGTGAGTGTGGTTTTACCCGCGCCGATGTTACCTGCAACCGCAATGTGCTTAGCCATACTGCAATAATACGAAGGTCTTGCACCCCCTTACAAATCATTACAAAACAAAAGTTTTACACAATCCATTTTAGGACATAATTCCCATAAATTTTCCTTAAAAATCGTGGGTTTAGGCCTAATTTTGCAAGCAATTCATGCCAATCAAAAAAATCGAGGCCACGGCCTCACAATGGGTACTTTTCAAAAGAATATTAGCCCTAGCCAAATTTCAACGCCATTGGATGATCATCGCTGTTGTATTAACCATCTTTCAAAGCGTAATTACCGCTTTCCAACCCTACCTCTACAAAACAGTAATTGACCAAGTCATCATCCCAAAACAGTTCCAATTGTTGGAAAAATGGGCCCTGATTTTACTCGTTTGGCTTATCGTTCAGGCCCTGCTAGGATTTGCAAATTCTTACCTTTCTGAATCCATCGCCCAATCTGTGATTCTCAAATTGCGCCAGTACATTTACGACCACCTTACGCGGTTAAAACTATCTTTTTACGATAAAACCCCAGTGGGAACAGCCGTCACGAGATCCATTAGCGATGTCCAAACAATCACCGATTTGTTCTCCTCTGGTGTAATTACCATTGCCGGCGATCTCATACAAATCATCGTAATCATGAGTTGTATGTTCTACATGGACGTAAAACTCACACTCATCACCCTTACCGTAGTCCCTGTGCTTCTTTTTGCAGCAAACCGATTCCGTAAAGGCATCCGCGATACCTTCCAAGATGTGAGAAATCAAGTCGCCAAACTCAATGCCTTCCTTCAAGAACGTATCACAGGGATGCAAATCGTGCAGCTATTTAACCGTGAAAAGGAAGAAAAACATCGGTTCGACCAAATCAATCAGGCACACCGCGACGCTAACATTCGCAGTATCTACTACTACTCCATATTCTTCCCTATTGTAGAAGTCCTTGTCGCAGTGAGCTTTGCTCTGATAGTTTGGTATGGTAGCGGCTCCCTAGTAAGCGGCAGCATCGAATTTGGAGAATTAACGGCCTTCATCATGTTCATCAACTTGTTTTTTAGACCGATACGAGCCATTGCCGACCGATTTAACAACATTCAAATGGGCATTGTTGCGGCCGACCGTATTTTCAAACTCATCGACGATATAGATAATATCGAACAAACAACGGAAGTGCCAGCGCCAAAATTCAGCGGCGATATAAAATTTAACCACGTTTGGTTTGCCTATCAGAATGAGGAATGGGTACTCCGCGATGTGAGTTTTCATCTTCCGCAGGGAAAAACTATGGCCATTGTGGGCGCCACCGGATCAGGAAAAACCACAATCGCCAGTCTCGTGAACCAATTTTATCAGCAACAAAAGGGTGAAATATTACTAGACGATATCAATATCCAATCATTGAACATCACCTCGGTCCGCCAGCAAATTGCTTTGGTACTTCAGGATGTATTTCTTTTCAGTGGTAGCGTTAAAGACAACATTCGACTGCACAACGATGAAATAGACATTCAAAAAATGATTGATGCGGCCCGCTCGATTGGTGCCTACGAATTCATCGAAAAACTTCCAGGAGGATTTGATTACAATGTGATGGAACGCGGAATGACCCTCTCATTGGGACAACGCCAACTCGTAAGCTTTATCCGCGCTTTAGCCTTTGACCCAAGAATTATCTTATTGGACGAAGCCACCAGTTCCATTGATACGGAAACGGAACAATTGATTCAGAAAGCCATCGACCAATTGTTAGAAAATCGCACAGCAATCGTGATCGCGCATCGTTTAAGCACCATTGCCAAAGCCGACGAAATCCTAGTCCTCGAAAAAGGCGAAGTCAAAGAGCGAGGCAACCACGCCACTCTGATGGCCGCCGGCGGACATTACGCTCATTTGTATCAAACACAAATTGCCGAGTAATAAGAGCCGAACTCCTGCCACTTGCGGTTAGTCCAGCGCAATGAAATTTCCAACAATCAGCCATAAGGTATCTACGCACATAAAATACTCCCTTGAATAAGAATTCCTTACATCAAATACTGCTTTTTACATGGATTTCCGCGAAATAAAAATTCAATTTTAGTATGTATTAACAGAGAGGGCGGCCATTGGCCGCCCTCTCTGTTAATACTATTTTTTAACGATTGAAGATTAAGCCTCTACAACTTCTTCTTCCACTTCATCATATTTAGCAGCCATCATACGCTCGTACTCTTCCTTAGAACCAGTAATTACTTCCTGGAATCTACGTAAGCCAGTACCCGCGGGAATTAAATGGCCTACAATTACGTTCTCTTTCAAACCTCTCAGTTCGTCGATCTTACCCGAAATTGCAGCTTCATTCAACACTTTTGTGGTTTCCTGGAACGATGCAGCACTCATGAAACTCTGCGTTCCTAGTGATGCCCTAGTGATACCTTGTAACACCGGTGTAGCTGTGGCAGATACCGCATCGCGATATTGAACCAACTTTATATCCTGCCGACGCAATGTGCTGTTTTCCTGACGTAAATCCTTCAAACTCACAATTTGTCCGGCATGCATAGTTGTACTTTCACCTGGATCTGTTACAAACTTCTTATCCCAAATGTTATCATTTTCTAAACGCAATGTCCAACGGTCGGCGATTTCACCTTCCAAGAAACGTGTATCACCTGGATCAACGATTTCCATTTTTTGCATCATCTGACGAACAATAACTTCAATGTGCTTGTCGTTGATAGTTACACCCTGCAAACGATAAACTTCCTGAATCCCATTCAATACATAACGCTGCACTGATGCTGGTCCTTCAATACGAAGAATATCTTGAGGTGTAATTGCACCGTCACTCAACGGCTGACCTGCTCTCACATAGTCACCATCGTGAACCAAAATGTGCTTAGACAATGGAACTTGGTAATGTTTAACCTCATCGTCTTTAGACGTAATGATGATTTCCTGGTTACCACGCTTAGACAAACCGTAAGTTACAACACCATCAATCTCAGCAACAACTGCTGGGTTAGAAGGATTACGTGCTTCAAACAATTCTGTCACACGAGGAAGACCACCCGTGATATCACGAGTTCTAGTAGCCGAACGAGGAATTTTCGCCAAAACATCACCACCCTTAACGGTAGAACCCTTCTTGGCAACCAAGATGGCACCCATAGGCATGTTGAATATTTTGGTTACTTCATCGTCACCTTCTACACGGAACTGAGGCACCTTAGTCTTATCGCGACTTTCTACAATCACCAATTCAGACAATCCTGTTTGCTCATCACCTTCTTCACGCATGTTCACACCTTCAATGATGTTTTCGTAAGTCACCTTACCATCAATGTCAGAAATAATCAACGTATTAAAAGGATCCCATGTGCACATCACATCGCCTTTTTTCGCTTTTTGTCCTTCTTTTACCATCAAAACGGCACCATAAGGAATATTGTAAGTTGTGATTACAGTCTTGGTCTTAGGATCCAAAACTCTCACCTCACCAGAACGACCCAATACGATTTCCGAATTCTTGGCTTCGCCATTTTCATCGGTATCAAATTTGGTAACTGTACGCATTCCGTCGAAGCTAATCACACCTTCGTATTTGGTTGTCAATGTGTTTTCCGCAGCAATGTTCAAAGCCGCACCACCCGTGTGGAAAGTACGCAACGTCAACTGAGTTCCTGGTTCACCAATAGACTGTGCAGCAATTACGCCCACTGCCTCACCGGCTTGTACCATTCTACCCGTAGACAAGTTACGACCATAACAAGCAGCACAAACACCTGTCAAAGTTTCGCAAGTCAATACCGAACGAATTTCCAACTCTTCAATTCCAGCATGCTCAATGGCATGAGAAATTTCTTCTGTCAATTCCTGGCCTCCATTAACAATCAACTCACCCGTTTTAGGATGATAAACTCGATCCAAAGCAGTTCTTCCCAAAATACGTTCGTACAAAGGCTCCGCGATTTCGTCGTTATTCATCAATGCACTCATCGCAATACCTCTTAAAGTACCACAATCAGGCTCAGTAATTACAACATCCTGCGCAACGTCGTGCAAACGACGAGTCAAGTAACCCGCATCCGCAGTTTTCAACGCTGTATCCGCCAAACCTTTACGAGCACCGTGTGTAGATACGAAATACTCCAATACGTTCAAACCTTCTTTGAAGTTCGAAATAATGGGGTTTTCAATGGTATCACCACCAGAACCACCTGTGTTCTTTTGAGGCTTAGCCATCAAACCACGCATACCACCCAACTGACGAATTTGCTCCTTAGAACCACGGGCTCCAGAATCCAACATCATATAAATTGGGTTGAAACCTTGGTCTTCGTTTTGCAAATCGTTGATCAACACACGCGCCAATTGATTGTTTACACGTGTCCACAAATCAATTACCTGGTTGTAACGCTCATTGTTTGTAATGAAACCCATATCGGCATTCGACTGAATTTCTAACACTTCTTCCATCGCCTTACTAACCAACTGTTCTTTCTCAACAGGGATTTTTACATAGCTCAAGTTAAAGCTCAATCCGCCTTTGAAAGCGTAGTGGAAACCTAAGTTTTTGATATTATCCAAGAAATCTGCAGCCTTAGCAACACCGCTCAAACGAATGATGTTGGTAATGATATCACGCAAATTCTTCTTCTTCAACAATTCGTTGATGTATCCAACCTCGCTAGGAACCACTTGGTTAAACAGGATACGACCAATGGTTGTGTCGATGATCTTTTCAACCAATTCACCATTTTCCAATACGGTGACCTTGCATTTCACTTTTGAATGCAATTCGGCACGACCTTCATTGTAAGCGATGATGGCTTCTTCAGCACCATAGAACGACAAACCTTCACCTTTTACAGGGTGTTCGGCGGTTGCCTTACGCTCTTTGGTGATGTAGTACAATCCCAAGATCATATCCTGAGAAGGAACGGTAATAGGTGCACCATTTGCAGGGTTCAAAATGTTGTGCGATGCCAACATCAACAACTGAGCTTCCGCTACAGCCGCATTGCCCAAAGGCACGTGAACCGCCATCTGGTCACCATCAAAATCCGCGTTAAATCCAGCACAAACCAATGGATGTAACTGAATGGCCTTACCTTCAATCAACTTAGGTTGGAAAGCTTGAATACCCAATCTGTGAAGCGTAGGAGCACGGTTCAACAACACTGGATGACCTTTTAAAATATTTTCTAAGATATCCCAAATCACCGGATCTTTTTTCTCTACGATTTTCTTCGCAGTTTTTACGGTTTTTACGATACCCCTTTCAATCAATTTACGAATGATAAACGGCTTGAACAATTCCGCAGCCATATTCTTCGGCAATCCACACTCGTTCAATTTGAGTGTTGGACCTACCACGATAACAGAACGACCTGAATAATCAACACGCTTACCCAACAAGTTCTGGCGGAAACGACCTTGCTTACCTTTAAGCATATCACTCAAAGATTTCAATGGACGATTGCCTTCACTTTTCACAGCGCTTGCACGACGGGTATTATCCAACAATGAATCCACCGCTTCCTGCAACATACGCTTTTCGTTACGCAAGATCACCTCAGGGGCTTTGATCTCAACCAAACGCTTCAAACGGTTGTTACGGATAATTACACGGCGATACAAATCATTCAAATCTGAAGTCGCAAATCTTCCACCTTCCAAAGGGACCAAAGGACGCAATTCTGGTGGAATCACCGGCAACATCTTCATAATCATCCATTCAGGACGATTTTCACCTGTTAACTGAGCACCGCGGAAACTTTCGATTACTTTCAAACGCTTCAACGCTTCTTGCTTACGTTGTTGAGAAGTCTCCGTTGCGGCTTGGTTACGCAAGTCGTAGCTCAACGTATCCAAGTTTACACGCTTCAACAATTCTTCCAACGCTTCAGCACCCATCATGGCTACAAATTTGTTAGGATCGGAATTCTCCAACATCTGATTTTCTTTTGGCAAAGAATCAACGATGTCTAAATATTCTTCCTCCGTTAACAAATCCAAATAATTCACATTGCTCGCTGCACCGATTTGAATAACCACGTAGCGCTCATAGTAAATTACCATGTCCAATTTCTTGGTAGGAATACCCAATAAATAACCAATTTTGTTTGGCAATGAACGGAAGTACCAAATATGCGCAACAGGTACCACCAAATTGATGTGACCCATACGCTCTCTACGTACCTTTTTTTCAGTTACCTCAACACCACAGCGGTCGCAAACGATACCCTTGTAACGGATACGCTTGTATTTTCCGCAATGGCATTCATAATCCTTGATAGGACCAAATATGCGCTCACAGAACAACCCGCCCATTTCGGGCTTATAACTGCGATAGTTGATGGTTTCGGGTTTGACCACCTCACCGAAACTGCGACGTAATATGTTTTCAGGAGAAGCAAGCGAGATACGAATCTTGCTAAAGTTACTCCCTTGTTTTTGTATTTTCTTTTGAAGTTGCATGATTGGTTTCTAGGTATTAATCCATAAATGTTACTTCCAAGCCCAAACCGCGGAGCTCGTGCAGCAATACGTTAAATGACTCAGGGGTTCCAATGTTAGTAATGTTATCACCTTTTACGATCGCTTCGTACGCTTTTGCCCTACCTGTAATGTCATCCGACTTCACAGTTAAGATTTCACGCAAGATATTGGCGGCACCAAATGCTTCCAATGCCCAAACTTCCATCTCACCAAAACGCTGACCACCAAACTGCGCTTTACCACCCAATGGCTGTTGCGTAATCAATGAATATGGACCGATTGAACGAGCGTGCATCTTATCATCAACCATGTGACCCAATTTTAGCATATAACTTATGCCTACTGTGGTTGGTTGATCAAATCTATCGCCACTCAAACCATCGTTCAAATACACCAAACCGTTCTTAGGAATACCTGCTTTTTCAGTTACCTCATCGATTTCAGCCATGGTAGCACCATCAAAGATCGGCGTTGCGAATCGAACACCCATTTCTTTTCCAGCCCAAGCCAATACCGTTTCGTAAATCTGACCCAAGTTCATACGTGAGGGTACACCCAATGGATTCAACACGATGTCCATTGGCGTTCCATCATCCAAGAATGGCATATCTTCCTCACGAACAATACGAGCAACAATGCCCTTATTTCCATGACGACCCGCCATCTTATCTCCCACTTTCAATTTACGTTTATTGGCAACATATACTTTTGCCAATTGAAGGATTCCCGTTGGCAATTCATCACCCACACTGATTGAATAATGTTCACGCTTATAATTGGTAACCTTTTCGTTATTTACATTGACAAAGTTGGTTAAACAACGAACAACAAAATTGTTTTTCCCCGCGTCGCTGGTCCAATTGTGGTAGTTCACATTGCTGTAATCAATGCTCATCAAGTTCTTTTGAGTAAACTTGGTTCCCTTTGGAATCAACTCTTCGCTGTACATATTGTAAACACCTTGAGAAGTTTTTCCGCCCACCAATTGGAACAATTTCTTCACCAATTCGTCTTTCAACATGCCCAATTCCTTGCGATGATCATCATCCATCTTAGACAAGCGAGATTTATCGCCAATACGTGTAGACTTATCCTTCTTACTCTTAGAAAATAATTTCTTATCAATTACAACACCTTGAGCACCTGGAGAAGCTTTCAAAGAAGCGTCTTTCACGTCACCAGCTTTGTCACCAAAGATCGCACGCAAAAGTTTTTCTTCTGGAGATGGCTCAGTCTCACCTTTTGGTGTGATTTTACCAATCAGAATGTCGCCTTCTTTTACCTCAGCTCCTACGCGGATCAAACCGTTTTCATCCAAGTTACGAGTCATTTCCTCGCTCACGTTTGGAATGTCATTCGTCAACTCTTCTTCACCACGTTTTGTATCGCGAACTTCTAATTCATATTCAGTAATGTAAACGGTTGTATACCAATCGTCTTTTACTACCTTCTCGGAAATTACGATCGCATCCTCAAAGTTATAACCCTGCCATGGCATGTAAGCCACGCGCAAGTTTCTACCCAATGCCAATTCACCACCTTGGGTTGCATAACCCTCACAAAGGACTTCACCTTTGCTCACTCTTTCGCCTTTTTTTACGATGGGTCGTAAGTTGATACAAGAATTTTGGTTGGTTCTGCGGAATTTAATCAAATGATACGTTTTGGTATCTCCAGTGAAGCTCACCAAATCATCAAAATCATTGTGATCGTAGCGAATGCGAATCTCACGAGAATCAACATACACTACTTCACCATCGCCTTCGGCATTGATTAAGGAACGACTGTCGCGAGCTACTTTCTCTTCCAAACCTGTTCCAACAATCGGAGCTTCAGGGCGCAACAATGGAACCGCCTGACGTTGCATGTTAGATCCCATCAACGCACGGTTTGCATCATCATGCTCCAAAAAGGGAATCAATGATGCCGCAATCGATACAATTTGGTTTGGCGCTACGTCCATATATTCTATCTGCGCTGGATTCACCAATGGGAAGTCACCTTCCTTACGGCTCTTCACCAACGTAGTCATAAAGTTTCCTTTTTCGTCTAACTCAGCATTGGCCTGGGCGATTGTTTTACCATCCTCTTCCTCTGCGGAAAGATAAACGATACCACTTTCCACTTTCCCGTTAACTACCTTACGATAAGGAGTTTCCAAGAAGCCCATTCCATTAATCTTTGCGTGTACACACAAGGAAGAAATCAAACCAATGTTAGGTCCTTCAGGCGTTTCAATAGTACACAAACGACCGTAGTGCGTGTAGTGTACGTCACGAACCTCAAAACCGGCACGTTCACGACTCAAACCACCCGGACCAAGTGCGCTCAAACGACGTTTGTGCGTAATTTCTGCCAAAGGATTGATTTGATCTAAGAACTGACTCAGTTGGTTGGTACCGAAGAATGAGTTAATTACACTCGACAATGTACGAGCGTTCACCAAATCCTGAGGTGTGAATACTTCGTTGTCACGAATATTCATTTTCTCACGAATAGTTCTTGCCATACGCGCCAAACCAACACCAAACTGAGCATACAATTGCTCACCCACGGTGCGGACACGACGGTTGCTTAAGTGGTCAATATCATCCAAGATTTCTGAACCGTTATACAATTCAATCAAATACTTGATGATGCTGATAATATCGTCTTTCGTTAATACGCGTACTTCCATCGGAGTATTAATCTCCAATTTCATATTGATACGGTAACGACCTACTTCACCCAAGTCATAACGCTTGTCTGAGAAGAACAAACGCTCAATAATTCCACGGGCAGTTTCTTCATCCGGTGGATCTGCATTCCGCAACTGACGGTAGATTACTTCCAACGCTTCTTTTCCGTTGTTCGAAGTATCTTTTTGCAATGTGTTATAAATCACATCATAACTGATTCCGTTTTCAGTTTCAGCGTTCAAAATGATTGATTTAACACCTGCTTCAACTATCACATCAATATGATCTTCAGCCAATAATGTATCGCGCTCCAAGATTACCTCGTTGCGCTCAATACTCACTACTTCACCCGTATCTTCATCCACAAAATCCTCAATCCAAGTACGCAAAACCCTTGCTGCCAATTTTCTACCAATCACACGCTTTAGGCCTGCTTTTGATACTTTCACTTCTTCGCTCAATCCGAAGATGTCAAGAATATCCTTATCACTTTCAAAACCAATAGCGCGCAACAAAGTTGTTACCGGGAATTTCTTCTTCCGGTCAATGTAAGCATACATTACTGCATTTACATCCGTTGCAAATTCAATCCAAGAACCCTTGAAAGGAATTACACGTGCTGAATACAATTTTGTCCCGTTGCTGTGAACACTTTGGCCAAAGAATACGCCAGGCGAACGGTGCAACTGACTTACGATTACGCGTTCAGCACCATTGATGATAAAAGTTCCATTGGGCGACATATAAGGGATTGTTCCCAAATAAACGTCTTGAACAATGGTTTGGAAGTCTTCATGCTCCGGGTCGTTACAACTCAACTTCAACTTGGCCTTCAAAGGCACCGCATAAGTTAAACCTCGTTCGATACACTCATTGATGACATATCTTGGGGGATCCACGAAATAATCAAGGAATTCCAACACAAAGATGTTGCGGGTATCGGTAATAGGGAAGTTCTCACGAAAAACTTCAAACAATCCCTCTCCTTCACGCTTGTCAGCGGGTGTGTCTAACTGGAAAAACTCTTGAAAAGATTGGAGTTGTATGTCCAGAAAATCAGGGTACTCAATTGCATGTTTTACCTTGCCAAATGAGATCCTTTTGTTGTGTGTGGTGCTCAATTTTTTTGTTGTTAATGGTTTGACATTAGTGTTGGTAATAAAAAAACGCCCAAAAGGCCCTCGGAATATCCGGGGCCTTAGGGTTAAATGTGGGTGTGCTTACTTAATTTCAACTGTAGCACCGGCGTCTTTCAATTTAGCTGCAAAATCTTCGGCTTCTGCTTTAGAAACTTTCTCTTTTACTGCCTTAGGAGCACCGTCTACTAAGTCTTTTGCTTCTTTCAAGCCCAAGCCTGTCAAATCTTTAACGATCTTTACGATCTGTAATTTGGCAGCACCTGCGCTTACCAAGATTACATCAAATTCTGTTTGCTCAGCAGCAGCGGCTTCGCCGCCACCTGCTGCAGGCGCAGCCACAGCCACAGCTGCTGCTGCAGGCTCAATACCATGCTCATCTTTCAAAATTTGAGCAAGCTCGTTAACCTCTTTTACAGTAAGGTTTACCAACTGGTTCGCGAATTCTTTTAAATCTACCATTGTTATTTAATTTAAGTGTTTTTTTTGTTTAATTTCTTTCTTCAAGCGCCTTTATTAAGCCGCCAATTTTTTGTGGTCCGTTCGCTTGCAATGCACCAATAACATTCTTGATGGGTGATTGCAACAAACCGATGATTTCGCCGATTAATTCTTCTCTTGATTTCAATTTTATCAAAGCGGCCAATTGGTCGTCCCCAATAAATACTGCACTATCAATCCAAGCACCTTTCAATAAAACATTTGGAGAAGTAGCGCGGAAATCATTAATCGATTCAGCCGGTACCTTTTGAAACTCCGCTGTCATTACACAAGTAGTTCCTTTCAATATGCCCTTCAAATCACCAAAATCTTTGCCGCTTTGCTCCATTGCAATGCGCAACAAAGTATTCTTTACCATACGCATTTCTACACCACGTTCAAACAGCATGCGACGCAATTTGTTGGTTTGGTTTGCAGTGAGTCCGGTAGTATCTGTAAGATAAACAAAACTGTTCGTCTTAAAGGTTTCGGTTAACTCTGCAACCACTGTTGATTTATCTGCCTTATTCATCGCTTATAATCCTGAGATTGATTTAATGTCTATACTCACACTGGGACTCATAGTACTGCTCATGTAGATACTGCGGAAATATGTTCCTTTTGCAGCACTTGGCTTCAATCGTTGCAATACTTGTACCAATTCCAATGCATTTTCGCTCAACTTGTCTGATTCGAAAGATACTTTTCCTATCGAAGTATGGATGATTCCAGTTTTGTCAACCTTGAAGTCGATTTTACCCGCCTTAACCTCCGTAACTGCTTTTCCTACTTCTAAAGTCACTGTTCCGCTCTTAGGATTTGGCATCAAGTTACGAGGTCCTAAAATTTTACCCAAACGACCCAACTTTGCCATTACACTAGGTACAGCAATGATAATATCGATGTCGGTCCAACCTCCTGAAATCTTCTCGATATAATCGTCCAATCCCACGTGATCTGCTCCTGCGTCACGCGCTTCTTGTTCTTTATCAGAAGTACAAAGTACCAATGTACGAACCACCTTCCCCAAACCGTGAGGCAAAGATGCAACGCCACGTACCATTTGATTGGCCTGACGGGGATCTACACCCAAACGAACATCGATATCTACCGATGCATCAAATTTGGTGGATGAAATTTGCTTGAGGATGTTACTCGCCTCAAGCAAAGTATACGACTTGGTGTTGTCGTATTTAGCTTCTGCTTCTTTTCTTTTTTTACCAACTTTCATAATTCAAATCAATTAAAATGGGGCATCCCCTGTTACCGTGATACCCATACTGCGGGCTGTACCTGCAACCAATTTCATGGCAGACGCTACAGTGAAGCAATTCAAATCTGGCATTTTATCCTGAGCGATGGTTTTCACCACTTCCCATGAAACTGAACCTACCTTAATACGGTTGGGTTCTGTTGAGCCTTTCTGGAGCTTGGTAGCTTCCAACAATTGAGTTGCCACTGGGGGCGTTTTGATGATGAAGTCAAATGATTTGTCCGAATATACGGAAATCACGACTGGCAACACTTTCCCCATTTTGTCCTGCGTGCGCGCATTGAATTGTTTGCAAAAATCCATAATGTTCAAACCTTTTGAACCCAAAGCTGGACCGATTGGAGGCGCTGGATTTGCTTGACCACCTTTTACCTGGAGCTTGACGAAACCTGTTATTTCTTTTGCCATTGTTACTGTTACAATTTTTGTATTTGGTTATAATTTAACTCAAGAGGTGTACGGCGACCGAAAATCTTCACCATAACCTTGAGCTTGCGCTTTTCTTCGTTTACTTCTTCGATTACACCGTCGAAATCATTGAACGGTCCATCTACCACTTTCACCGACTCTCCTACTAAGAAGTGTTCTTCATCCATTGCTTCCGCATCACTCAAACTATCGGCGGTACCCAAAATACGATTTAACTCGTTCGGACGCAGAGGAACGGGCTGGCCTTTGGATCCCAGGAAGCCAACTACACCCGTAACACTCTTAATCAAAGGCATGATTTCTGGATCTGACAAATCAGCATGAACCAAAATGTATCCTGGGAATGCATTTCTCTCCTTGATTGCTTTTTTACCATTCTTAATAACATAAACCTTTTCTGTAGGGATCAGAATTTCAGGCACAAAGTCGCTCTTACGATCGCGCTCGAGCTCAACCGTAATACTGTGCTTTACCTTCTTTTCCTGTCCGGTAATTGCACGAACCACGTACCACTTGTGTCTGTCTTCTGCCGTTGTCATGTCTATTTAAATAATTTATAAAATTGGGTTAAACTCACACCCAATACGCTGTCAAGCCCCCATATTACTAGGGCAAATAATAATGAAGCGACGAGCACAATCCATGTGCTTTCCCTCAATTCTTCCCATGTGGGCCAGCTGACTTTGTTAACCAACTCGTCTCTGGTCTCACGGAAATAGTTATTTATTCTTCCAAACATTGCGCTTTTATTAGCACGGGCACAAGGATTCGAACCCTGATCAAAGGTTTTGGAGACCTCTATTCTACCATTGAACTATGCCCGTATAAATGTGAGCATCTTACAATGCCCTCATTATATTCTTAATAGCTCGGCTATTACTCGATAATCTCAGTTACCTGACCAGCACCTACAGTTCTTCCACCCTCACGGATAGCAAAACGTAAGTTCTTTTCCATAGCGATAGGCTGAATCAATTCAACTGTAATTGATACGTTATCACCAGGCATGATCATTTCTGTACCTGCAGGCAAACTGATTTCACCAGTTACGTCTGTAGTACGGAAGTAAAACTGTGGACGATACTTGTTGAAGAATGGAGTATGACGTCCACCTTCTTCTTTGCTCAATACATAAACCTCAGCTTTGAACTTCTTGTGAGGAGTAACTGACTTAGGAGCACAGATAACCATACCGCGACGGATATCATTTTTGTCGACACCACGGAGCAAGATACCTGCGTTATCACCTGCTTCACCACGATCCAACAACTTACGGAACATTTCTACTCCAGTACAAGTTGAGGTCAAAGTTGAACCATATCCAATGATTTCTACAGAATCTTGAACGTTGATCACACCACGCTCGATACGACCAGTAGCGACGGTACCACGACCAGTGATCGAGAATACATCTTCTACAGGCATCAAGAAAGGCTGATCCACCAAACGCGGTGGAATAGGGATCCACTCATCTACAGCAGTCATCAATTCCATGATCGTAGAAACCCACTTCTCATCTCCGTTCAATCCACCCAAGGCAGATCCACGAATAATTGGGGTGTCCGCTGAGAATTCGTAGAATTCCAACAATTCACGCATCTCCATTTCAACTAAATCCAACATTTCTGGATCGTCTACCATGTCGACTTTGTTCATAAATACAACCAAACGAGGTACACCAACCTGACGAGCCAACAAGATGTGTTCGCGAGTCTGTGGCATTGGACCGTCTGTAGAGGCAACCACCAAAATTGCACCGTCCATCTGTGCAGCACCCGTTACCATGTTCTTTACATAGTCGGCGTGACCTGGACAGTCAACGTGAGCGTAGTGACGGTTGGCCGTTGAATACTCAACGTGAGCCGTGTTAATTGTGATACCGCGCTCTTTCTCCTCAGGAGCAGAGTCGATTGACTCGAATGAACGCATTTCAGACAGACCAGCCTTAGCCAGTACAGTAGTGATGGCCGCAGTCAAAGTGGTCTTACCGTGGTCTACGTGACCAATGGTACCAATGTTCAAGTGCGGCTTGGAACGGTCAAATGTTTCTTTTGCCATAGTTGTTTGTTTTGTGTTGTTTTTGTTTTTGAGCCAATGAGGGGAATTGAACCCCTGACCTTTTCCTTACCAAGGAAACGCTCTACCCCTGAGCTACATCGGCTTATCCCCACAAAAGTTGCCTCTTGTTTCGATGCGAGCGGGAGACGAGGCTCGAACTCGCGACCTACAGCTTGGAAGGCTGTCGCTCTACCAACTGAGCTACTCCCGCATTTTTGATATAAAAGTGTAGTGGGGGCAAGTGGACTCGAACCACTGGACCCGAAGGAGCGGATTTACAGTCCGCCGCAATTGCCGCTATGCGATGCCCCCAATAAATCCAGGGTCTCCCCACAATCGGTTGCACTTTTATATCTTGAGCCACCAGTCGGGATCGAACCAACGACCTACTGATTACAAGTCAGTTGCTCTACCAGCTGAGCTATGGTGGCCTTTAACCTTAAGAACGCGTGTGACCGAAGCCACTATCCCAAAAAGGACTGCAAAAATAGTACTTATTTATGAATTGACAAACCCTTCTTGCATTTTTTGCACATAAATTTTACTGTCCATTTCTTCCATCCTCCAAAAATACCATTTACTCAAATCCTAAACCGCCCTCAACAATTTCTGTTATACCTTTGTGACTTATGCAAAAACGCATCCTTATTGCTGCAACCATCTTGGTCTCTGCCCTCTTCATTGCCTTTGTGTTTTGGCGTAATATCAATAGTACTACCGCTATTTCCCACGACTTATTTGCGCTCAAATCGCCACAGAGAGTCACCAAAATCACCTTTTCTCCGAACAATACAAAACTCCCCTTCCTTTCCATAGAAAAAATCAATGATCATTGGATTGTTCGAACAGAAACTCAATCTTTCCCTGCCGATACACACGCAATTCATGAATTACTCTACTGGGCAATGCCACAATTACAAGTAAAATGCCCCGTAGCCGACGCCTCAAAAGAAACCGTAACTAAAGATATCGCCCTAAACGGCACCAAAGTCATCTTTTCAAAAGACAATAAAGAAGTACATACTCTATACGTAGGATTCCCCACACCCACCCAAGACGCTACCTATATGTATTTCCCCGGCACGGAACGACCCTGCGAAATCACAGTACCCGGCTTTATTGGCTACCTCACACCCTATTTCAATACCAATATTCAACTCTGGAGGTCGATGTTTATGATCGATGCGTCCGTATCAGACATCAACTCAATAAAAGTCACTTATCCCAATCAGCCCCAAGAATCTTTTATGATCACTCAGGTCCATGACCGTATTGAATTAAAAAACCTAAACAACCAACCCATTGCCGCCAACCAAAGCTTAATCGCGGGGTATTTGGAGTTGTCCAAGACGCTCGCCCGCGAAGCGGGCGAGCCAGCCGTTATTAACAACAGCGACCTCGCAGTGAAAAAAATCACACAATCCCAACCCGTAGTAGTTTTCGAATACACCTTCACTTCTAAAGCCGCCAAAACCATTACCATCTATCCCATGGACATTACCGCCGGCGAAACCTATAGCATGGAAGAAAAAAATGGAAAACTCAAAACCAAAGAAACCAATATTTACTGGGCCAAGGAATCGGGCGACCCTCTATTATGGGTGATACAAGATATTATATTACACAACCGTCTCAAAAAATTAAGCGATTTCACAAACCATTAATATTGATTCCTTCGAACCTATTTTCCCCCGTTATACAAATTCATCCAACCCAACCCCAATCAAAAAGTGAAATTTCAGTTTTCCATTGCCGGTGCCGTTCTCGGCCTCACAACTTCAGGGCCCACAGGCGCAGTTATAGGTTTTCTCGTTGGTATGTATATCGATTTTGTAAACACCCCTGAAAGCCC
>NSIB01000040.1 GCA_002737625.1 Flavobacteriales bacterium
TTGTATTTAGCCAAGAATGCAGAAGTTTGGATGGCTAAAAACCCTACCGATTTTGCTGAAAACGTGAGTTGGTATTTGGTTGCTAACAACTTGGGCAATGATAGAATCATTGAGATGGATTATACTCCTGAAGGAGACAATTTGTTTATTTGCAAAAGCGGCCGTTTGGTTCGTTTGGATAGTTTGAATGCTGCGACATTTACGTTGGCTGCAAATCCAACGGTGATGCAGATTCCAGCGCCTATCGTTCAAAAGAATATTACTCCATCCGGTTTATCAGGTCGTACCATTACTTCAGTAAATGTGGATCAAATGGATAAAAACCACGTGGTTATCACTTTGGGTGGATACGGAAATACAAGTTATGTGTATGAATCATTCAATGCTTGTGGAGCTGCGGTGACTTGGAAGAACATTACGGGCAATTTGCCTTCTTTCCCTGTGTATGATGCGGTAATCGACGTTGACGATAGCAAGCGCATCGTATTGGCAACTGATTTGGGTGTTTGGTATACTGAGGATGGTGGAACTACTTGGGTTGAAGGAAACGATGGAATGGCACGTGTGCCTGTTTTTGAAATTCGTGGTTATGAGTGGAGACCATGGGAAGGTATGTCGATGTATGTGGGAACTCACGGTCGTGGATTCTTCCGCAGCAGAACATTGATGACAGGTACTAAGAATTTGAAGGACAATACGGTTTTGAAAGTGGTGGTTTATCCAAACCCAACTTCGGATAAGGCTACGTTGAGTTTAACGGGTAAGGTTTTAGAATCTGCGATGTTGACGGTAATTAATTTACAGGGTAAAGTTGTTTTGTCGCGCACAGTGAATGTGGTTGCGGGCGAGAACAATTTTGCGATTGATTTGACAGGAATGGCGAAGGGATACTATTTCGCTTCAGTGAAGGGTGCAAACACGCAGGGTACTGCGAAGGTTTGCGTTCAATAATTTTGTTTGAATAACTACTAATTGAGGGAGGCCGCGGAAGCGGCCTCTTTTTTTTGGAATTATTGGCTTATTGGTAATACACCCTTAAATACCATTTTTGTAGCGCCTTGGAGCAGGATGTTGCAGAAGCCCGCAGGGCTTCTGCTGAAGGCGACCGATAGGTCGCCGCCCCTCGTTGATACTTGGATGAGGCCGCCGCCCAAGGATTTCATTGTTGCAAGGCTTAATGCGGCGGCCGTTACACCCGTACCGCAACTTAAAGTTTCACCCTCAACCCCCCTTTCGTAGGTGCGCATCACAATGTGACTGTCGTTAATAATATTTACGGCATTCACATTAATCCCCGCCTCTTTATATGTTGCGTTGTATCGAATGCCCTGAGCCCAAGCCACCAAGTCGATCTCTTGGATGTCTTCTGATATAATGGATACAAAATGCGGGGACCCAGTATTCAACTCGTAACAATGACTGTCTTGTTCTAATATCGAGTCGACATCATTCATGGTGAGTGAAATCCATCCTGGAGTAGACATTTGTTGAGCTGTATGCGCGCCATCAGTTGCCCAAAAATTTAGGATTTTCTCACTGTTCAAAACATCGGCGTGATCAATCAAACCCGCCAATTTTCCGATGCCCAATCGAAAAGCCCACTCTGCAATGCATCGACCGCCATTCCCACACATGCTACTTTTCCCTCCATCGCTGTTGAAATAAACCATCTCAAAATCATAGCCCTCTTTCTTTTGTAAAAGCATCAAACCGTCGGCGCCAATGCCAAATTTTGGATGGCATAATAGGGCAATCAGTGCTTTTTCCGATCCCGCGGTTTGGATGGATGCTGATACAAATTCTTGCCAAATCCCTTCGCGATTATCAATCAAGATAAAATCGTTTCCGGTGCCCTCGTATTTTACAAATGCCAAACTCATTGTTTCAATTTTTCTAAAATGGCCCGATCGGAAACCGGTTTGAGATCGGCCATCGAGACTGGTAACAAAGGTAAGTAGTAAAAATCATTGCCCAATTGAATGTAGTATTCTTCCTCCAAATGGAAGATCAAAACATCTACTGATCCCGCATTCCAGATTGTGAGGTTGATTTTGCCTTCTGCCCACCCACTCATAACAACTTGCGGTTTGGTAATTCCCGATTGCTCGTTTAAAGTGATTAAAAATTGCTTGGGCGCCTCGGATTTTATTTTCTTGAAAGTGGATGCACTATTGCTGTTCGATTCAATGCCGTCGCCGTCTGTGGATTGCGCGATTCTGCCCTTGTTGAGATAGTCAGTCACGGTATCACCTTTTATTGAGGGTTCGTTTTTTCGTTTGTTTTTGCCCAAGTTGTTAGCCGAAGCCAATACCTTGGATCTGGAAACAGTATTTAATTCAATGGTTGAAACTACAAACGGCGCAACATTCATTTTTCCCATATCGCCCAACGGGTCTGATCGTTTTTCGTCTTTCAAAGTGGACCTGGAAACAGTACCATCTATCGGCGCATCGGCGGTTGTGATATTGGCGTCCTCGTTGTCCGCAAAAATTTCAGGCATTAGGAAAGTATCTGCAGCCGATTGCGATTTGGATTCATCGGATTCATTGAGCGGAGGTTCGGATTTTTCCAAAATGGAATTCTTCTCTTCCTGATGTATATCGTTCTTGGCCACAATATTTTTTTCGCTGTCTAACCATTGAAATTTATAGGTCACGCCCAAACCCACTGCTAAAATTATCAGCGTAGCCGCCACCGACCACCAAATGTTTCTGCTGGTGAAATCGTCTTCTACCTCCTCCGTCATCCGATTGGCAATGAAATCCTTCAGCTCCGCAGCACCCTCTTCACGAATACCCTGAATCATGAATTGCTGAAACTGAATATGATCCCAAACTTCAGGATTTGTCTGTGCCTCCCGCTCAAATTTCTCCGCATCCACCTCGCTCATTTCCTGATTGAGATAGGCTTCGATGCGTGGGTCGTTGAGGTTCATGGTAGATATTAATTTTAAGATTCTACGTTTAAATAAAAATCGCTTGCGCTATAATTCTGTTTGATGATCTCTTCAAGTCCCTTGAGACATTGGTGTTTTTTTGCTTTGGCAACCGATGCACTGGCCAAGCCATTCGCCGCGGCAATGGTCTTCATGTCGAAGCCGTCAAAGTAAAACATAATCAGTATGTTACGACATTTGTCTTGTAAAGAATCCATCGCTTTTCGTACGATGCTATAATCCATTTGCTGACCCACATTGGGAGATTCGGCAATTTCTTTACCGGTAATGTAATTTTCGCCTTTCAATCGTTTTCTCTTGTCCAATTGTTTGAGCCAGGTGTTTTTGGCGATCGCGAAAAGGTAGGTTGACAGCTGAACTGTCAGTTCGAAATTGGGCTTTCTGACATTTTGCCACAGCGCTACCAAGGTGTCTTGCAGAACATCTTTTGCATCATCCTCATTGCCGGAATTTTGAAATACGTGGTTGGAAATCATGGCCTCAAATTGCTTGTACAAATCAATCAGCACCTCGCGGTCTCCATCGTGGATGCGCGCAACAATTTCGGTGTCTTTTCTGGTTTGATTTGGCATTGCACGGGGGATTAATACGCTTTCATCGATAAAGGTAAATCCTTCGTAGTACAAAGTAAACGAAGTCCATCTATTCTGCGTTAAAATTCGGTACAAAATTTGATTCAAGAATAAACATGAAACAGTTATTAGACAAATACAAAATTCTAACCCTCGTTTTGGCTGGTGTGGCCGGTGGCGTTGCCAGTTTGGGTGGTTACATGGTTTTTGCCTCTAATCAATTTACAACCATAGAAGCAAAGCAAAATGCTTCTGGTCAGTTGGCTAGATACGCAAGTTTAAACGCAGTTCCATCATTTGATTTTACAGGAGTGTCGGAAATTGCAAATCCCGCAGTTGTACATATTAAATCGACCATCTCTGGCGGTAATGCAATGGGTGAGGGGAACCGTCAGCAACAAATGCCAATGGATCCGTTTGAATTTTTTCGCGGTGGACCGGGGATGGAATTTCAGCAACAAGGTCCTCGACAAGCCAGTGGCTCAGGGGTGATTTTAAGCGATGATGGGTTTATAGTTACCAACAATCACGTGATTGATGGGGCAACGAAAATCGAAGTGGTATTGAACGACAAAAGGACATACGTTGCCGAGTTGGTAGGGACGGATCCAAATACGGATATCGCCTTGTTGCGCATCGGAGAAAAGGGATTGCCATTTTTAAAATTGGGCAATTCTGATCAGGTGAAGGTGGGACAGTGGGTGGTTGCGGTGGGAAATCCTTTTAACTTAAATAGCACGGTTACACTGGGAATTGTGAGCGCGATGGGTAGAAATATAGATTTATTGAGGAGTAAAGGAAATAAATATGCGATTGAGAATTTCATTCAGACCGATGCGGCCATCAACCCGGGGAACTCTGGAGGTGCGTTGGTAAATACGGCGGGTGAATTGGTGGGGATCAATACGGCAATTGCTTCGGAAACAGGTAGTTATGCGGGTTATGGGTTTGCGGTGCCGGTGAATTTGGTAAAGAAGGTAGTGAACGATATCATGAAGTATGGCAAGGTGCAGCGCGCGTTGTTGGGTGTATCGATTCAAGAAATTTCTCAAGAGCTCGCCGATGCGCAGGGGTTGAAGGACTTGAAAGGGGTTTATGTGGCCGAGGTGGTGGAGAACGGAGCCGGAGAGAAGGCGGGTATCAAAAAAGGTGATGTGATTTTGAAGGTGGCGGGCATCGAAGTAAATACCTCTTCAAGGTTACAAGAGGAGGTGGGTAAATATCGTCCTGGGGATAAGGTTGTAATTGCGGTACGACGTAAGAGTGCGGTAATGGATATCGAAGCGACATTGTTAGATGCCGATGGAAAAGCAAAGTTGGAGGTTGCTGAAAACGAAGTCATCGATGCCTATTTGGGTATGAAGATGGACAATATTACGAGGGAAGAAAAGCTTGCGTTGGGCGTTAAATCGGGTGTGAAGGTTACAGCATTGGACAAAGGATTGTTCAAGGATGCAGGTATACCGGCGGGTTTTGTAATTACTCACATCAACAATGAGCCAGTGTATTCAGCGAAGGGAGCGAGTAGTTTATTGAAGTTGCTTTCTGGTGCCATTGCCATAGAAGGGTATACTTTGGATAAGAAAGAAAGAGTGTTTGCTGTGAAATTGCCTCGCGAGGATTGATATATGGGGGTCTAACTCTCGCCGGGTTAACTAGAGAGGCACATTTACATCAAAAATCTTCGGTAATATTTGGCGTAAATCCTGAATTCCAACCGTTGTCCTCTGTGAACGGAGAGCTGGTATTCATCTTGCTTTGCACTGTAACACTTTGCGGTTGATAGAAGTTGAAATCACCCCCTTTGTTCTCTAACATCATACGATCTTGTGGGTCTAAATCCACAAATTTTGAAAACTGACCTATGAATTTTGCGAACGCAGAACCCGTTTCCCCGTGCCGGTTTTTACCAATGATAATTTCTGTTAACCCTGCGATTTCATTGCCTGGCCTCTCATTAGCTGCAGATTGCGCGCCCGGTTCGTTCATGCCCATTTTTTGGTAGTATTCATCGCGATAGAGGAACATAACCATGTCCGCATCCTGCTCGATGGATCCCGATTCACGTAAATCTGAGAGTTGAGGGCGTTTGTTCCCGCGTTTTTCGACTTCACGACTTAACTGTGCCAATGCAATCACGGGGATGCTTAATTCCTTTGCCAAGCCTTTTAAAGCCCTTGAAATAAAGGCAATTTCTTGTTCGCGATTTCCTTGGCCTTTGGTTTCGTGGCGAAGCAACTGAAGGTAATCTACAACCACCAAATCCAATCCCCCTTGGGAGTGAATCCGTCTACATTTTGCCGTTAAATCGAAAATGCTCAACTGTGGGGTGTCGTCGATGAATATACTTGAAGAACTAAGAAGTCCGGTTTTGTCGTGCAAACGCTGCCATTCTTGCTCGGATAAATTGCTTTTTTTGATTTTGTCTGATTCGATTTCGGCTTCGCCACTCATCAAACGATTTACGAGTTGTACATCGGCCATTTCCAGGGAGAATAGCATTACCTTTTTACCAAAGTCAACCGCCGCATTGCGCATTAAACTCAAGGCAAAAGCCGTTTTACCCATGGCCGGGCGGGCAGCTATGATGATCAAATCCGAAGATTGCCACCCACTGGTGATTCTATCAAGATCGCTAAAGCCGGTTGCAACCCCAGTAATTCCTGAATTGTCGGTTGCCTGTCTAGCTTCCAAGTCTTTCATCGCCCGTTGCAATAATTGGTCGATGCCTTGATAACTGCGTTTTAAACCGGCATTTTTGATTTCGTACAGTTTGCGTTCGCAATCATCAAGCATTTCAAAAGAGTCCAATGCATCATCGTATGCATCCATTGAAATCTCTCCAGCCACCCGAATGAGTTCGCGTTGAACATATTTTTGTGTAAGAATTCTCGCGTGATAATCTAGGTTCGCTGCCGAGGAAACTTTGCTTGTTAGGGTTGCTAAATAATATGCCCCGCCAATGATGTCTAGTTCATTATTGTTGCGAAGTTCGTTGGCAACGGTAAGTAAGTCAACCGCGCCGCCATCGTTATATAACTTGTATATGGCTTGAAATATTTTCCCGTTTTCGGGTCCGTAAAAGTGACCGTCTGTTAGGATTTCTATGGCGGTGTGAATTTTATCACGCTCCAACATCATGGCTCCGAGTACGGCCTCTTCCAATTCGCGCGCATTTGGAGGCATACGACCACTGGCATCGGGACCGATGATTTTGGGTATATTAACTCTTTTGCGTGTGTTTCGGAGGCTGGTGTTCTCATCCATAGGACCTACAAAGTAAGCCGAAAGCGCAAAGTTTTTTTATTTTTTTCGAATAAAACTTTTAAACATTTTTGAAGATTGTAGGAGGGGGGTTCCGACAGATTGACAGTTAAAGCAGGATGGATGAACTTGGTATAATTCGTGCTATATCCAACAAAACATACAATGTTGGGGCTTGTTTGTTAAAGGTGAATAAAATGCCATTCCGAGCCCATACATTTGTACTCAAGCAGAGCCAAAACATGGAAGCAAAATTTTCACAAAGAGTAAAGGAAGTGATTCAATACAGCCGGGAAGAAGCCATCCGGTTGGGGCATGATTACATTGGCTGCGAGCATCTGCTATTGGGAATAATTCGCGAAGGAGAAGGCAAGGCGATTCAGACAATTAAAATGTTAGATATCGATGCCTTGCGTTTGAAAAAAAGCATTGAAGATGTGATTCGTACCACAGCCTCGAAGACAGCGAATTTGGGCAATATTCCCCTGACAAAACAGGCGGAAAAAGCGTTGAAGATTACGTATTTGGAAGCCAAAATTTTTAAAACGGATTTGATAGGAACAGAACATTTGTTACTTTCCATTTTGCGTGATGAGGACAATGTGGCTTCTAAGATATTGAATCAATATGGGGTAAATTACGACGTGTTTAAATCGGCATTGGAGGAAGGGGTGGACACATCAAGTTTACGAAATGAGAGTTCAGAGTCTGGTAGAGACGAAAATGATAGTCCGGAGGATTTTTATCGCGAGGAACAAAAGGCAATTGACGCAAGAAAAGGCAAAGCAAAGACCAAGACGCCTGTTTTAGATAATTTTGGGCGTGACCTAACCAAGGCAGCCGAAGAAGGGAAATTGGATCCAATTGTGGGCCGTGAAAAGGAAATTGAGCGGGTGAGTCAGGTGTTGAGCCGTCGTAAAAAGAATAATCCCGTTTTGATTGGTGAGCCGGGAGTGGGTAAAACGGCTATAGCGGAAGGTTTGGCGCTGCGCATTATACAAAGAAAAGTAAGTCGTGTCTTGTTTAACAAGCGCGTGGTGAACTTGGATATCGCATCAATGGTGGCCGGTACCAAATATCGCGGTCAGTTTGAGGAGCGTATGAAGGCCCTGATGACGGAATTGGAGAAGGCAGATGATGTGATTTTGTTTATTGATGAGATTCACACCATTGTTGGCGCCGGCGGCGCCAGTGGTTCCTTGGATGCCTCAAATATGTTCAAACCAGCATTGGCAAGGGGTGAAATCCAATGCATTGGCGCAACAACCTTGGATGAATACCGCCAATATATTGAAAAGGATGGTGCTTTGGAACGCAGGTTTCAAATGGTATTAATCGAACCAGCATCGCCAGAAGAGACGGTAGAAATCCTACATAATATTTGCAATAAATACGAAGATCACCATGGAGTTAAATATACGCCGGAGGCTTTGAAAGCTTGTGTAGATTTGAGTGTGCGATATATGAGCAATCGACATTTGCCAGACAAGGCGATAGATATTTTGGATGAAGCGGGCGCTAGGGTGCATATCAGTAACATTAATGTGCCGGCTGAAATTGTGGATTTTGAGACCCAAATCGAGGCGATTAAGCTGGAGAAAAATAAGGTTGTGAAGAGTCAGAATTTTGAAGAAGCCGCCAAGTTGAGGGATACTGAAAAACGACTGTTGGAAGAACTCGAAACTGCCAAGGCTCGTTGGGAAGCCCAAACCGCAACCGAAAAGTTTTTCGTTACTGAGGACGATATCGCTGCGGTAATTTCGATGATTACAGGGATCCCCGTGAAGCGCATGGCAGAGGATGAAAGTAGGCGATTGCTTACAATGGCCGATACCCTTCGCAAGCGCGTGATTGGTCAGGACAAGGCTGTTGAGAAACTTACAAAAACAATTCAAAGGACGCGTGCGGGTTTCAAGGAGCCCAATCACCCCATCGGATCATTCATATTCCTTGGACCTACGGGTGTGGGAAAAACCGAGTTGGCAAAGGCGTTGAGTGAATTCTTGTTTGATGCAGACGACGCGATGATTCGCATCGATATGTCTGAGTTTATGGAGAAGTTCGCCGTAAGTCGTTTGGTTGGTGCCCCCCCAGGCTACGTGGGTTACGAAGAAGGCGGTATGCTAACGGAGAAAGTTCGTCGCAAACCCTATTCTGTAATCTTGTTTGATGAGGTAGAAAAGGCCCACCCAGATGTATTCAATTTGTTGTTGCAGGTTTTGGATGAGGGGCAAATGACGGATTCCATGGGTCGCAAAATTGATTTCAGGAATACAGTAATCATCATGACGTCCAACATTGGTTCAAGACAATTGAAGGATTTTGGAACAGGTGTAGGATTTGGGACGGCAACCAAAGAGGTTAACAAAGAGAAAGATTCAAAGCAGGTAATCGAAACGCAATTAAAGAAATTCTTTTCACCCGAGTTTTTGAACCGGATTGATGATGTAATTGTATTTAATTCGTTGCATAAAGATGAAATCATCAAAATTCTTGATGTACGCATGGTGAAAATGTTAAAGCGCATTCAGGAAATTGGATACAAAGTCACTTTAACCGATGCAGCGAAAGTGTTTTTGGCTGATAAAGGATTTGATGCCGATTTTGGAGCACGACCCTTACAACGGGCTTTGCAGAAATTTTTGGAAGAGCCATTGGCGGAGCTAGTATTGCAAGGCAATTTGAAGGAAGGCGACGAGCTAAGGGTAGATTTTGCAGAAGGTGCTGAAGATTTGATTTTTATTCCAGTGAAAGCGGAGGCATTACTTTTAGAAGGAGATAAAGCCATCGAAGCGCCAAAGAAACCGCGTGCTACTAAGGCAAAGGCTGACAAAAAATCGGAAGAGTAATTCTTGCGAGGTTAGAAAAATCTGCGAATATCCATAAATCGCAATCGATAGTAGTTGGCGCTTAAGACATCGTATCGTATACCACCGCTGCTTGCGGAGTGGATGAAATAGACTTCATTGGGGGTGACTTCGGTGATGATGCCTACGTGACCCATGACTCTTCGGCTGGCGCTATGACCTTTGAAACAGATAACATCTCCGGGTCTGGCATTGGCGATACTAATATGCATTCCGGCGTTGTGAAATAGGGAAGAGCTGGCAGGGGTGCGGATGCCCAAAGTGGTATTGTAACAGTATCCAACAAATCCGCTGCAATCAAAACCAGCAGGTGTTTTTCCTCCCCCGCGATAACCGGTTCCCAAATGTGATCCAGCTTCTCTAAGTAGGGTGTTTATGGCAACCAAATCGGCCTGATTATTACCTACCAACGTGTCGGTTTGTGCCGATAATAAATTGACAATCAAACAGATGATAAGTGTGTGGTATTTTTTGATCATGGGGTTTATGATTTCACCCGCATCTGCCAAAAATGATGCCAAAAATGGATGAAATTTATCTCGAGAGTTTGTAATGTACCTCGTAATCCGAAGCGGAATGGATAAAACGGGAAATAATATTAAAATGGGTAACCGATTCCTATGCAGATAGCACTTTCGTTGCGCATGTAATTGGAGAAATTCCCAGTGGCATTTTTTGTCATAACCCAGCGTCTATCAAATTCTTTGGATGGGTCGCGAATGGGAAGTCCCAAATCGATTCTAAACAGGAATAAACTCAGATCAAATCGGAAACCAATCCCGGTGTTCATCGCAACTTCGGGCAAGAAGGTTTCCCGTTGAATTACGCCATATCCGTTGGCGGATCCTTCTTTGCTTAAGTTCCAGATGTTTCCGGCATCTATGAAAATGGCACTTTCAATGAAGTTTTTTACCAATGTAAATCGATATTCTAGGTTTGCCTCTATAAGCAATTCTCCCGATCTGTCTATGATGGATCCTGAGCTCTTTGGGGTATTCCCTGGGCCGATTCCACGGGGTCTCCAACCTCTCAAACTATTGCTTCCTCCAATAAAATAGCGCTTGTCGTAAGGGATTACACTGCTGTTCCAATAGGGGATTGCCATGCCAAAATTGGCCCGAAAAGTGATACTGTTGAGTTCGTCGATGGTGCGTTTGATACGAATTTCAGATTCGATTTTTGCGTACTGAAAATAATTAACCCCCATAAATTGATACGAACTATCGGGGTTGTAATTGTCTTGGAATAGGTAGCGGGCAAGTCTGTGAAGATTTCCAGAGGTTTCGAATCCAAAGCGACCAAAGAAATAGGTTTGGCCAGGCTTGTTTTTGTTATTGGTATACAATCCTCCAAATTTTGCGGCGGTGATGATTTGGTCGGTGAAAACGCGTTTCACGAAATCTTGATCCAACTTTGGTAGGGTGGGCAAGAAAGCTGCAGAAATCGCATTGCGGTTAAAACTCAATTCAACAGGGGTATAATACCAACTCAAATTGGGTCTTGTGTATTGCAATGAGATGGATGCGGGCAGAGAGCTTCGCTTGAAATTGGGGTTGTTTTCGAATTGGTAGCTCAGCGAGAATACCGTATTTTTCCGTTGGTAGCTATTTTTTACATTGATTTTATCCAGCAAGGAAAAGTTGGGCAATGAAAGTCTGGCATTGAATCCTTGCTGCAGGCCATATCGGATGTTGTTATTATCACCCCGTTTGAAAATCGCCTCGTAGCTGGTTACCGAACTGATTTTCAAGCTCTCCCCATTGCCCAATGCATTGCGATTGTTGAGCGATACGATGCCGGCCATGCCAAAACTGCGTTGACTTTGGGTTTGAAAGTTGGTCCCTGAGCTACCTTGTGGTGAGTAAAGGGCTTGGGGTTCTATTTGGGTGTAAATTCTGGGAATCGCCTTGGCTTCGATTTTGGTGATGATAAAATGATTTAGGGTATCAACTTCTTGGTGTAAATCAACGTAGGAAAAAAGTCCCATTTCCACAAGGGCGACATAGGTTTGGTTGGTTACGGATTGACTGAACCATCGACCGGAATCAATAGTAACAACTTGTTCCATGATGTTTCCTTTGATGGGGTAATGGTTGAGTTGGAAGTGTTTGCCTTTGGTTGAATAGGACTGCGGCCAACCATTTTCCAAGTAAATATCGGAGCAAATAATATTGAGATAGGTAGCGCCAAAACGGTACCGTTGGAATTTGGATTGGTTCAAAGGGTTGTTTAATTTGAGGAAAACAGCGCCTTCTTTTTTGTCGGCCAGCGTATCAATTTCGTATCGAAAGAGATCAGGACTCGCATCGTAATAGCCTCTATCGCGAAGTTCAATCGCCAATTTGTCTTTGGCTTCGTTCAGCGCATTCAGGTTTACAGGCCACCAAAGTCGATAGGCCAAATTTTGACTGACTAGGGTATCGATGAGGGGTTTTAGTGCGGTATCGGCGGGTTCTCTAAAAAATGAATTGAGTCGATAGGATTTTCCGGGCTCCACGATATAATCCACTTCGGCTTTGTGCTTTCCAAAGGTTACGATATAACTAACTCGGTTATCGAAGTAACCTAGGTTAAAGAGGTGATTTCCGATGTTTTCGGCTGATACGGCTGCCAGTGCTGTATCGATTAGGATTGGGAGTTCTCCGAGTTTGTTACGGAGCTTTTTCCGCCAAGGAATACTGTCGTTTAGTTCCGGATGTTTGAAACTGGTACCCAGAGAATAGGCCCAGAGGAAGACGGGTAATTTGTTAAATAATACGCGTTTGTTGGGGTTGTGAAGGATTTGCGCTTTGATTTCGGAGGCGCTGACGGTTTTTTTGGGAACCACAACGGAATTTCTTTTGAGCAGGTAACGATTTTCCGGAATGTTTTTCTTTACGCCGCAGGCATGGATTAGGGTGATGGCAAGCAGGGCCCATAGGTACTTCGGGTAAAATTTCGGATATTTGCCTAGGTATGCCATCAATTGCTCAAATCAAGCACCTCGCATCGTTGCGAATGTCGAAGTATAGGCAAAAATATGGCCAATTTGTGGTTGAGGGTCGCAAACAGGTGGAGGAAGTATTCCACAGTGGATGGGAAATTGAGGGGATTTGGGGAACGCCTGCTTTTGCGGAGCGATTTTCACCGGCATATGATTTTGAATGGATGACGGAGGATGAGAATAAGAAATGTTCTGGATTTGACACGCCGCCGGGTGTGATGGCGTTGGTTCGGATGCCAGAAATGAAGGAGTTGGATTTGTTGGAGCCCTTTGTTTTGGCGTTGGACGGGATCAGTGACCCGGGTAATATGGGTACAATTATACGACTTGCGGATTGGTATGGTTTGAAGCAGATATTGGCCAGTGAGGATTGTGTGGATGTATACAATGCGAAGTGTTTAAGTGCCACTATGGGGTCGTTTCTTCGGGTGGAGGTAGTGTATAGTAAATTACACCCTGCGGCCGCAGGCCGCAGGGTGTACGGCGCCTTTCTGGACGGGACATCTGTGCACGGAATGAAAATGGAAAGCCCATCGATGTTGATTGTCGGCAGTGAATCTCATGGGATTCGGCCGGAGGCCGAATCCTTGGTGACAGAAAAAATTACCATCCCCGGAAAAGGACATGCCGAATCACTCAATGCCGGAATTGCAACAGCCATTCTTCTCGATAATTTGTTGCGATAGTCTTTGCTATATTTGTGAGTAACCCATGAGGAGTGAAATTAGAATCAAGCTAGACGCATTCATCGCGGCCTATTACAAACAACAGTTTGTGCGGGGCTTGATGCTTGCTCTCTCAAGTACAATGCTGGTGCTTGTGGGTTTGTTTCTTTTGGAAAATCAGCTGTGGCTTTCGGTTCAAACCAGGACCATCCTTTTCTTTGGAATGTGGACGATAATCATTGCTGCCTGGGGCGTTCTAGTAGTTCAGCCCGTGCTGAAACTGCGAGGCGTGGGTAAAGTGATTTCTCATGAAGAAGCGGCGCGTTGGATCGGGAATCACTTTCCAGAGGTGTCGGATAAACTTTTGAATTTATTGCAACTCGAAGAGATGTCGGCAATCACCGCCGAAAACGACTTATTGCTGCAAGGTATCGCCCAAAAGACGGTGGCCTTTTCCAATACCCCTTTTATACAAGCCTTGGATTGGTTAAAGCACAAGCGATGGGTGACGAGGTTGGCGTTGCTATTGGTATTGCTTTTGGGTTTTTCAGCCTATCAGTCGGCCGGAATATTGATTGGGGCCAATCGCGTATTTCATTATCAAACAGAATATGTGCCCCAAGCGCCATTTCGCATCGAATTAACACCGGCGGAACTGGTTGCCGATCAAGGCAAAGATTTGACCGTGAATTTTAAGGTGGAGGGCAGCATTTTGCCAGAGAGTATCGAAATTCTAATCAACAAACAGATCATTCGCGCCAAAAAAATCAAAGCAAATCACTTTCAATATACTTTCTCCTCCGTTCAGACGCAATTTAATTTTGCAATTCGCGCCATGGATTTTGATTTGGGAAATTATCGCGTGATTGTGAATCATCCACCCCAATGGCAAGCGATTTCGGCTTGGGCAGATTATCCAGATTATACAGGTAAAATGGATGGGGAATGCGCATCAACTGAATTGTTAGAAGTCCCAGAAGGAACCATCATCACCTACGAATTGAAAGGCAAATATGTTTCGCAATGGTTGGTGAAATCATCTGGCGGCAGGTGGACATCCATCGGCGGTGCGGATGAAAAAGGAACTTTGGGGAAAGGTCAAAAAACTACCGATGCGTTGAACACAGCCAAAGAACAGCAGCAGTATAAGGTCCGCGCCAATAGCAGTGGGGGTTTTGTTTTTGGAATGCGCGGTAAAAAAGGCCTTTCTGTGGACACCTTCTTGAGTCGTTTGGAGGTGCAAAAGGATTTATTCCCCGACATACAATGTGAAACACAAGAGGATTCTGTGAAAATGGGTGTCTGGTATTTTATGGGCTTAGCGGGCGATGATTATGCAGTTAAATCGGTCCATTTTTATCATAGGATTTTGCGTAAAAACGGTCGTTCCGCCGATACAAACTGGGTAAAGATGCCATTGTTTATCGGGAATGAATCTCAAGTTTCTTTCACCCACGCACTGGATTTGGGTTTGATGGGCATTCAGCCCAGCGATGCGATTGAGTATCAATTGGCAGCCACAGATAACGATGCGTTGCATGGGGGTAAAGTGATGCGAACCCCGGTGAGGAAATTGGAAAGGCCTAGCAACGATGCGGTAGTGGCTCAACTAGAAAAACAAGAGGCAGGCATTGGTCAAGGAATGAGTAAGTCTGTTAAGAATTTGGAAAAATTGCAAAAAGAAGCCAAGCGTTTGCAAGAATCCCTACAACAAAGCGGACAGAGTTGGGACCAAGAAAATAAAATTAAGAATTGGTTAAATGAGGAGCAGAAAATGCTTCAAACAATCAAACAACTGGAGAAAAAGCAATCTGAGGTCAATAAGCAAAAGGAGCGTCTCGGCGAGCAGTCCCAAGAATTGCAGAAAAAGAAGGATGCCTTGAACGAGCGACTCAAGCAGTTGAACAATTCGGAAATGCAAAAATTAATCGATGAGATTCAGCGTTTACTGCAGCAGAAGGCCGATAAAGAGCAACTGAAAGAATCGATGCAAAAATTAAGCGAAATGAGTCAAGAAACCGCAAAGGAAATGGACAAACTCATGGAGCAGCTGAAGCAATTGGAATTGGAAGAGGCGGTGGATGCGGTGGCAAAAAGCATGGAAGATTGGGCGAAAAAGGAAGAGGAGTTGGCCCAACAAACCAAAGAGGAAAAGGGAAATCAAACATCGGATGCCTTAAAAGAAGCGCACGAAGAGCAGAAAGCGGCGCTGCAAAACATCGAAAAGAAAATCCAAGATGTGGAAGAGAAAAATGCGGAGTTGGAGAAGCCAATGGAATTGATGACGGGGGAAGAGGATAGAAAAGAGGCGGGGGATGAAGCGCAAAAAGCATCTCAAGATTTGCAGAATAACAAGAAATCGGCGGCCTCGGAAAAGATGAAAAAATCCGCGCAGAAGATGAAAGAGGCGATGCAGAGCATGCAAAAGTCGTTTGAAGACCAGCAAAAGAAACGCGCGGCGGAGGACTATCAAACCCTCAGGGCCTTGTTGGAGAATTTGATTGATGCATCGAACCGACAGGAGGCGAATTTTATGGAATTGCGTAAATTATCATCTGATAATCCACGGTTGGCAACATTGAATAAGGAGCAAATGCGATTGCGGGAGTCGTTGATGTTTATTGAGGATAGTTTGATGGCTTTGGCCAAACGACAGCCCATGATCGACAATTTTGTAACCAAGGAAATGAGTCGTGTGAATGTGCAAATGGGGATGGCGTTGGACAATATGAAAGTGAGAAATTCTCGCGGTGCGGCGGTTCATGAGCAGTTTGTAATGACGGGATTAAATAATTTGGCC
>NSIB01000041.1 GCA_002737625.1 Flavobacteriales bacterium
GAGCCCCTTAATTTCAATGTACTCGCAACCTTATCCAAGGCAACGATATAAGCAGCAATTCGCATATTTACATTGTACTTCTCTGCCGTAGCATATACATTATCAAATGCTTGCTTCATGACACGATCCGCACGACGGTTCACGCGCTCTTCTGTCCAGTAGTAACCCAAACGATTCTGTACCCATTCAAAATACGATACAGTTACACCGCCCGCATTAGCCAAAATATCTGGTACAACCAAAATTCCTTTATCATTCAAAATCGAATCTGCCTCCGCAGTTGTAGGTCCGTTTGCTCCCTCAACAATCATTTTCGCTTTGATACGACCCGCATTTTCTGGCGTAATTTGATCTTCCATTGCTGCCGGAACCAAAATGTCACAAGGCAACTCCAATAATTCACCATTGGTTACCTGACTTCCTCCTTTGTAACCTTCCAAACTGCGAGTGCTGCTATTGTCAACATAGGAAATGGCCTCTGCAACATCGATTCCTTCAGGATTATAATATCCCCCAGTCACATCGGAAATCGCGACGATTTTCACACCCAACTGAGCGATTAACTTTGCTGAGATACTCCCCACGTTACCAAAGCCCTGCACAACGCAAGTGGTACTCGTTGGATTCAATCCCAATTTCGCCATCGCACTGCGAGTGCTCACCATTACACCTCTTCCCGTAGCTTCTACACGACCCAAGCTACCACCTAAAACCAAGGGCTTTCCGGTAACTACAGCGTATGAATTATGACCTGTGATTTTGCTAAATTCATCTACGATCCAAGCCATTTCTTGCGCACTAGTACCCATATCAGGCGCTGGAATATCTTTATCTGGACCAAATACATTGCGCATTGCCAATGTATATCCACGCGTCAACCGCTCCAACTCACCCTTACTCATGCTTCGAGGATCACATTTAATACCCCCTTTGGCACCTCCAAAAGGCACATTTACAACCGCACACTTCCATGTCATCCAAGCAGCCAAGGCCTTAACCTCATCCAAATGGACATCCATGCTGTAACGGATTCCACCCTTTGAAGGACCCAAATGAACACTGTGAACTACGCGATAGGCTTCAAATACCCGAATGGTACCGTCATCCATGGTAACAGGTATATTGGCTGCAACCACCTTGTCGGGGACGCGCAATACATTCGCAAATTGATCATCCAATCCCAATTTCTCTTTGGCTTCATCGAAGCGTCTCTGCATGCTATCAAGTGGATTGTATCTTGGAGTTCCACCGTTGTTATGGGTTAACATATATGTACTTTTTTATGTTTAGTGGGGCAAAAATAAGTGTAAACTTTAGAGGTTATTCAACACTTCGTGCGATTGTGTTAAATACTATACAAGAAGTACCTATTATTTGGCGAAATATCTTCGCAGGAATCTCAACAATATAAACACGTTAGCCCTAAATCTCAAAATGTGCTTAACCTGTCGATAATTCAAAAACAGAAGGACCAAAAAGGCCAAATTAACCGACATGAATTTCCCGAAAATCGAGATCATTCTCAAAAAGTAACCTTGAGGAATTGCACCCGTATCCTTGAAGTCCATCATCGATATTAATCCATCCACACCAAACCAAAAAACCATCAAAACCAAAACAGCAGCACCATAACTAATGATCAAATCTTTAAAGCGATTTTGCGCATGCAAATAATGTCCGATGGGCGCCGAAATACCCAATAATATTACTGCGGGCGATATAAACAAGAAGGTCTCTTTTAGGTGAGAAAAAGTGTCACCAAAAACAAACAGATAAACCGCATTCGGCACAAACAAAGCCAATAGGACTGCGAGAATGGTCCCTGAAGACGAAATAACGACATATCTCGAAAGCAACTTGTTGAATTTCCTTTGCTGCGCTGCAGGTGCTGACACTTCGCCATTATTTCGATCCCCCGATAATGAGCCAGAGGAAACCAACATTCTTGAATGCAGAATCGTACCGTAAGAATTTCCAAAAATCCAGATGGTATCGGCGATCAACAACGCATTCGCCAGTAATCCCGCCTCTGAATTCCCAAATTGCGCAGCCATCCACCAAAGTGGCAATCGATACAATAGAAATAGTAAAATATGACCAAGCTGCGACAACAACCCACTGTTGAACATTTCTTTCGGTGGCTGGATTGAACTCCAAAATGACCCATTAAACGAAGCGAGTTGGGTTTGATTTACTTCTTGATGTCTTGGGTTTTGGGATTGTATCGCCCCGCCTTTAAACAAAGAACGAGACTGCCACAAAGAATACATCCAAACCAAGCCGGATGCGTACACAAGAATCCACAAAACAGCCATTTCATTAAATCCGTAAAGGTAGTGCAGGGTTTGTCCATTGATCAAACGCTCGGCTGTGTGCGAACTTAGACTGAGTTCTATGGCCGCATTTTTTGGGAAAATAATACCATACATCGCCTCAAAACACAACAGGAGTCCGAACAATTTTAGGACCTCAATAAATACTTGCAGTTTGTTTCTGCGATGCACCCATCCATGGGCTTGATAAAGATTGTACTGAATATTCAATCCGCCAAGAAACAATCCCTGGAAAAAGAGCAAATTGAGTGTAATCACTTTGGGATGATCCAAACAGATAGGATATGTGCCTGCGTTGGGGATGACCCAAACAAACCATCCAATCACATAAGCAATACAAAGAACCAACAACAAAAACACCCATGCTGTTGGCAATATGCGTCGTACCGAGTACTTCGTAAGCAAATTCGCCAAAGCCCCACCCGCTACCATCTCACTCACCATCAATGTCAGTTGTAAATACAGCAGCAAAATCGACAGTGCTCCCCTACCGTAAGCGCCCATGCCTCGAGAATAAATCACAACCACCAAGGCCGCAATAACTGCTTTGGCGAGCTGCCAGCCAAATGTCCGCACAGGTCCGCCATCGCTAAAAACAGGCCTCTTATTTGCCGTATCTATTTTATCAACAGCATTTTGACCGAAATGCATTTTCTCATTATCCATCCGCGCCACCTTCTATTTTACATGGGAAAGTTTCCAAAAAACAACCCATTGCCGCCCATCGAAACAATTGATCAAAGAGTTTTTCTTCCCCTCGATTTAGGTCGATGAATTCTAGGAGAATGTTCTTTTCATCCGTTTTTTTCTTTGCGCGGGCGCGCGCCTTTTGCCCTTTTTCAAGGGCAAAAGCGCGCCGCCCGCGCGACACCAGACCATCCAATCGGTCCGACAAAATCCAATCCTCCCAAACAACCAATCCCCGAGCCGTTAATTCGTTCTTTGGCACCGAAAATCCCTTTTTATCAACCCGCCATAAAACCTTGGCCGGAACCAATCCCACATCCATCGCCTTGCGCAAATACCCCTTGGAATAACCATCCACCAATTTCGACGTTAGCGAACCCTCCAGACTCCAAGTATCATCGCCCCAAGCACTCAACCAAGCATCCGCCATGCGATAATCATCTGCAAATGGATTCCTCGACTCAATCCCGCAGGCCATTCCATTCCTATCCTCAAAACGCAACAATTGCGCTAGCCTTTCACCATAATAATCATTACGCATCAACACATCCGCACACGTCTCAAACGGACGTCCAACCCAACGGCCCAGCAACGCTTTAAACCATTGCTTACCCGCCGATCTAAAATCCACAGGCCATTTCTTCCTCACAGGCCAAAGCGTATTTTTCTCATTCCAAAATGCCGCCTTGTAGTAATGAGGATAGCCGCCAAACAATTCATCCGCCCCCTGACCGTTAAACAAAACCGTTACACCCGCCGCTTTCACCGCTTCGCACAAAGCAAAATGGGCCAAATTATTCCACGCCACCGGTATCCGATGCGTAGCCTTAATATATCTTTCTAAATATTTACCGTCCAACTTGCGAACGTCCACCGTATGCCAAATTCCACCCACATGCTCCACCACCGATTTCTGATATTCGCTTTCATCGCCGTCCATCTCCGGTGCAACCACCGAAAACACATGCAAATGGGCCTCTTTACCCATGATTTCCCTAGCCATACCCACCAAAGCCGCACTGTCGATTCCGCCACTCACCGCAAATCCAATGGGGACATCGCTACGAAGACGCTTTTTCATCCCCGACATTAACTGCGCCCGCAACAATTCGATATAATTCCTGGGCTCCTTTTTCAATCCCAAATGCCGCTGCCAACCCGCACCATCATCCAATCTCAAATAGTCGCCACTAGGCCATGGCTTAATAATCACACAACCCCTTTGCGAAAACGAATTCAACTTGGACTCCAAACATGAATACGTAAGACAGCAGCCCATGCCCAACTCCAGAATTCCGTTGAATAGCATATTTCGGTCCGACGCCCCCTCTTCCAAATGCGATTTCAATGCTCTCTCACTCAATGAAACCTCCAACCCCTGCAACTCGAGGGCTTGCTTCAACGCGAAATCTTCACTGCCAAACCAAACGGATTTATTACCCGCCTCATCGCCCTCTTCAAGGTAATAATACAATGGCTTTACCCCGGATTTATCTCTAGCCAAGGTCAGTTCCTTTAATTGTGTATCCCAAATCGCGAAGGCAAAAAAACCATCAAACAAAGCAATGGCTTCAACCCCCTTTAAACTCCATAACTGAAGTAGCACTTCGGTATCGGTACCCGTATTTGTAGTTAATCCAAATTCTAACGCAAGCTCTAAATAATTGTATATTTCACCGTTAAAGGTTATCCAATAACGCCCATCGCTGCTGCACATAGGCTGCTTCCCTTGTTCTCCCAAACCTAAAATCGAAAGACGCCGATGCATAATCATCGCAATACTGTCTTCCTCTCCACCAAAAACCTCTACCCCAAAACCATCCGGTCCTCGATGATTCATTCCCGCCACCATCGACATCCCTATGGCTTTCATTTCCAGGGATGTCCTACCGCCAAAATCGACCCGCCCGCCTATTCCGCACATAGATCAATCAAATTTCGGTAAGACAAATCCAAAACTTCAGCAACGGCATTCTGGGAATATTTCTCTGCTGCACATTCAGCGATTTGTGCTCGATCCCAATGTTTATGGTCTAAATACGCTTTCTCCATGGCCAGTATAAGCGATGCTTCATCCGATGCTGAAACCAATAAGCCATTGCTCTCATTTACCATTTCAGGAATCCCAGCCACATCCGTTGAAATAACCGGCAATCCACAACACAACGCTTCAGAAATCACACAAGGTGCATTTTCCATTTCAGAAAACAATACAAAAGCATCTGCCTCCTGCATCTGAAACGCAACATCAACGGACCGCCTCGGTCCAAAAAATGCCACACTGGGTTGAAAAATATGTAACAATCCCAAACCAAAAGCATAAGTCCTGGCCTGGCTCAAATACAATTCATTGGCGCCGCCCACCAAACGGAATTGCATTTGCCAAGAGGGGTGTTTCTGTTTCAATGCCGCAAAAGCCCTTAACATGCCAAAAACATTTTTCCTCGGCTCCAATGACGAAACATGTAAAAAAGCAAATGGCAAATTTTGGTCACTTTCGCTCTCCTTCATGTGAAATACAGAAGTATCCACAACATTCCTAAACAAGACAAAGGGTTTTGCTCCACCCAAATATTTATGCATACTGGCTTGAACAGACAAACTCACTGGCGCTGACAGAGTAACCCTTTCCCAAAGCCTAAAAAAATCCTTCCGGAATACCCGTCCACGTTTACCAAACCCATCAAAAACCACCTCGTTAAATATAGCCCAATGCTCCGTATACCAGAGGGGAACCGCTCCCTTACCTCCTTTTCTGAAAAAATGATATAAATCCGGAACCAATCTGGCCACTTTATCCCCTGCATGAATATGAACCCCCTCCGGAATGCCTGTTGCTGCGGCGTGCCGCCGCAGCAACAGGCCTGCAATAAACTTATAAATACCATAATTTACCGCCCTTACAACCCACCCCCGCCAAGGCAATTGAACCACGGGTTTCCATACTACCTCAACCCCGTCAATTGCTACAACCTGCTCCGGACGCCTCTCCCTACCCAATCTATATAAAGGAAAATGAAATAAAATCAACCCAAATGGATCCGTCCTCCCCATTTGATATTGCGCAAATGCCGCAGCATGTCTACCAATAAAATTGCCCGCATCAACATCCAAACTACTTGGATACCAACCCACTAACCACCATACCGATTTTGCAATACCCACGGAACAAAAGTAAGCACCGATAAGGAGCCCATCAAATTATTGGCAATTTTTACAAAGGTGAATACCATAGTTGAAAAAAACTCAAAAAAAATCTATCTTTGCACCTCAATAAATGGCGGTTATAGCTCAGGTGGTTAGAGCACTAGCTTGTGGCGCTAGGGGTCGCCGGTTCGAGTCCGGTTAGTCGCCCTCCAAAAGAAAAAAGCAGCGAAATCGCTGCTTTTTTCTTTTTATCCCCGGATAACCTCACATTTATAATGATGTAATTTCCAGTCACCCGTCGCATTACAAAGTCGCACTTCAAAAACGCAACCCAATCAACCAATATGCATCAACAATTCTGCCCGCGTTGCCGCATCCAAAAACTTACCATGGAAGCTGCTGGTAACTGTACTGCTCGATGTATCCTTGATCCCTCTACTTGCAACACACATGTGCTTGGCATCAATCACAACCGCCACATCGTTCGTACCCAATACCTCCTTTAACTCCTGGGCAATTTGAACCGTCATTCGCTCCTGAACCTGAGGCCTTCGCGCAAAATAATCCACAATGCGATTCAACTTACTCAATCCAATCACCTTGCCACTGCTCATGTATGCCACGTGGGCAAATCCGTAAATGGGCACAAAATGATGCTCGCAAGTACTGTGAAATTGAATATTCTTCTCCACCAACATTTCCGAATACTTGTAACTGTTATCGAATAGCGTTGGCTCCGGCCTGTTTTTTGGATCTAACCCTTTAAAATGCTCGTTAACATACATTTTGGCAACACGCAACGGTGTTCCCTGTAAACTCTCATCGGTCAAATCCAAACCCAACACATGCATGATTTCCTTGAAATGCTTGGCAATCAATTCAATCTTTAAGGCATCATCCATTGCAAAGGCATCCTCCCTCAATGGTGTCTCCGGCTTAATCGAAATGTGTGAATCGCCCATCTCCTCCCACTGCTTCAGCAGTTCGTTTGCTATATTTTTATCCATTGAACTCTACAAAATTACGGGGTGTTTCGTACAATCTCACACTCAAATTCATTTCCATCGGAACGCGAGCACGCAATTTTTGCCAAATCACCCAAACAATATTCTCGGCTGTTGGATTGAAATTACGAAATTCCTCAGTATCCAAATTCAAGTTTTTGTGATCAAATCGCTCAATCACTTCTTCTTCGATGTACTGCTTAATCAATTTCATATCAATCAAATAGCCCGTAACAGGATCCACCTGACCCTCCACTTTTACCTCCAAATCATAGTTGTGACCGTGGTAATGTGCGTTATTACACAATCCAAAAAATGCCTGATTTTCTGCATCCGTCCACGAGGGAACATGCAAACGATGGGCTGCGTTAAAATGGGCTGTGCGATAAACTGCGACTCTGTGAGACATTTCGTTTGATAGAAATTGTGATAATAAAACCAAACAAATCGAAAATGGTTTGTTTGTTTACAAAACTATGATGCATTTCACATTTATCACCCACGTTGATGCCAATATCAATGAGGTTAGTCGAAATTTTAACCGCGAATTGCTAATAAAACTCAAGCCGCCGCTGGTCAAGATGAATTTACTTCGATACGATGGCCAAATCACCGGTAACCAACTTTCCTTTCAAATCGGCATCGGACCTATGAAGCAACAGTGGGATGGCATCATCACAGCACACCGCTACACTAAAAAAGATTGGCTTTTCCGCGATGAAGGAATTAAACTCCCCCATCCACTAAAAACTTGGAAACACACCCACGCGCTCAAATCGATAACCGAACACTCAACCCTTATCATCGATAGATTAAAATTCGAAGGCAAAAACCGCTTTTTCACTCTGTTGCTCTGCCTACCCTTCATTGCGATGTTCTTGATGAGAAAACCCCTTTACAAAAAACACCTAAGCACACGCTAATCGTGTTTGTGATTTCGATAGAGCCCGTCCATCACCACAACATGGGGCAAGGTAATTAAGGATAACAGCACAAAAGCAAAGCCCAAATTCGACTCCAAGTCAAATCGCAGCAAAAATGCCATTCCCACCAAGGCCATCATTCCAAATGGAACAAATCCCATGAGCGTTTTCTTCCTATTTTGTTTGTATTTCACATGCACATAATCCAATTGATACTGCATTGATTGCAAAGAATGCCAAAAGCAAAAAACCACCACAAACCCTAAGAGTAAGGGCGTTGACCAATACCAAACAGTTACCAAAACCCACTGAAGCAAATAAGCCAGCCAACTTTTGCGTTGTTTGCGGTACAATACCGCGCCATACATCAAAACAAAGACTATAGAAACCCCTAGCAGCACTGAATTATCAAGCCGGCCAATGCCAGAATACGCAGACCCCCCTTGACCCAACATGGTGACGAAAATACCAAATACCTCATCGCTATGCTTTAGCACTGGAAAAATCACCAACCAACTTCCCCATAACACTGAATCTAAGGACCAAATCCGATGGGTATCAAAATTTGATTGCCCAAAATGGTGTATAGAAATTAATAAAAATACCCACAGCGACAGACCCGGCCAAACATACCACAAACCCAAATAAAACAGTATCACACCCACGTACATCAATAAAAATCGAACACTGCCGGCGGTGTTTTTTTCTTTGCGATAAAAAAAATCATTCCCCCCATGAGGAATTCCCAAAAACACGAGCCCCACCAAACAGAGCAATCCTTGCAGTAGGGGAAACTTCAACAAAAACGGCACCAAAAGAATCAAAAGCAGCTGTATCAATACCTGCCAACGGAACAAAGGCGAACCGGTATAATTTGACCTCAACTCTTCCATTTTGCAAACAAGGTACTCAAAAAAAGTCTCTTCGGTAACCAAAGAAATATCATAACCTCCTGAAAAAAATTTGTTTTTTCATTCAAAAAACGCAACACTGTGGTAGCCCTTTTGTGCTGAAACAATTGATCAAATATTTGCTTCCCCTTCTCTGGGTGTTGGTATAAGATGCGCAACAACAAATCGTCGTAAAAACGGAACCTCATTTTTCGGTACAATGTAGGTATCGACTTACGTTTTTTTAGTGCTACGGCGATGGACTTGCCATGTTGCATCATTCGCACAAAACCATACCCTGTTGTAGGTTTCAAAGCACCTGCCGCCACGCCCAACGGCACAATTCTCACACCCCTCTTGTGAAATCGCTCCAAACAATCAAAAACGGAGCTCATTGGAATTGCGTTATATTCCAACTCGGTCACAGAAACTTCCCAACCCCGTGCTGCACATATCTCTCTTAACATTCTTTCGCCGTCCTCTAGCTGTAGCTTCTCTTTATCGAATTGAGTTACTTCAACCAACGCCTCCTTGCCATTGAAAGGCAAAACATAAAGAAACCGGGTTTTGCCCATTTGCTCAATCCCGAAATCCATTAAGGTACAGGCATCGGAATCAAAAATGGATTCCCCTGATCTACTCTTCACACGCCAACCAACAAAAGACTGCCACAATGCAATTTCTGATGTTTTTACCGATGCGCCTCCACTGCCAAAAAACCAATCAGCCCCAATGGCATGAATCCTACTTTCACCCTCCCTCTTTGTATCAATTTCCACCTCCACCCGGCCCTCATTTTGAACCGCTTTCTCTACACGCCCAAAACACCAATCTACGTGACCCGTGGACTCAAGTGCATTTTTTACAAACTCATAAAATGCCTCGCTCCTGCAATGATGATAGGTATAGGGATCGATGCGCTGAGATTCACCAAACACTTGAACATGATTCCACGAAAAATCTACAAATGGCATTTCATCCAACAATTCTTCCCCCCAAAAGCACCAGGTTCTGTCGTTTCGTTTAATTGCATCACACTCCACAATGAGCAGTGATTTATCCGTCAACAAACCCTCTTTTTGCAACCAATACGCCAACCATAGACCCGAAGCCCCAGCACCTTGAATGATATAATTGTACCGCTTTTCCAAAGAGAACCAAACATCAAATAAACCCAGAAAAACATACAATTGTTTGAATCACAATCAATTATTATTAAAAACAAAAAAACAAGAAACAAAAAATCAATCGTTCTACGGTGTAAAAAATGTGTATCAAAGTATCCGAAGCCAACAAAAAGAAAGCCTAACTTTGTTTCCATGAAGTTTTTCATCGATACCGCCAATTTGGCCCAAATCAAAGAAGCAAACGACCTCGGAATTTTAGACGGCGTAACTACCAACCCTAGCTTAATGGCAAAAGAAGGCATCTTCACCGAAGAAGCCGTATTGAACCACTACAAAACCATTTGCGAAATGGTAGACGGTGATGTAAGCGCGGAAGTAATTAGCACCGATTTCGAAGGCATGATTGCAGAAGGTGAAAAATTGGCTGCACTCCACCCCAACATCGTAGTGAAAGTACCTATGATCAAAGAAGGGGTGAAAGCCATTAAGTATTTTTCTGATCGCGGAATCCGCACCAATTGTACATTGATTTTTAGTGCGGGTCAGGCGATTTTGGCAGCAAAAGCCGGTGCAACTTATTTGTCGCCTTTTATCGGTCGCATCGACGATCAAAACTGGGAAGGCATCGACCTAATAAAACAAATCGCGGAAATCTACGCTGTTCAAGGCTATGATACCCAAATCCTTGCTGCTAGCGTTCGTACTTCTTTACATATCGTTCAATGTGCCACACATGGTGCCGACGTGGTTACTTGTCCGCTAAGTGCAATTTTGGGATTATTAAAACACCCATTAACTGATTTAGGCTTGGCTCAGTTCCTCGCCGATCACGCAAAAGGAAGCAAATAATTTTATGATTATTACACTTCGACAAATGCAGTACGTAATTTCGGTAGCGAAATTGGGGAGTTTTTCCAAAGCAGCCAACGAATGCGCAGCCGACCAATCTACTGTAAGTCAGCAAATTAAAACTTTTGAAGACCGCATGAATGTGGAAATTTTCGACCGTACATCAATTCCAATTACTATAACTCCAGCGGGAAAAGAAATTGTGGAACAATGTGAAAAGATTGTCAATCAAGTAGAAGAAATGATCGCGCCATTTAAGAAAAAGCGCTTACTGAAATTCTAAATTACAAACCCACAACAACGCTTCTTCGCTCCAAGAGCACAATATCTCGCCAAATCCCATTGGCCATTTTACCTATTCTTTCTCGCTTACCCACCAGTCTAAATCCGAATTTCTCGTGCATCGCAATGCTAGCCTGATTTTCAGGAAATATTCCAGACTGCACCATCCAAATTCCATTCTCTTCCGATGAGGCAATCACAGCCTCCATCAATGCATTCCCTATCCCTTGCCCCAAGAAATCGGTATCTACGTAAATACTCAATTCCGCAACACCCGAAAATACCCGCCTAGAACTCACCAGACTCAAAGCCGCCCAACCCAAAACCGATCCCTCCATTTTCGATTTCAACACCCAGCGCGAGTGATTTAAATGATTAACATCCCAATCCGCCCAATCCGTAGCGGCAATATCATAAGTGGCATTGCCTGTTTCAATCCCCTGGGTAAAAATCCTTGCCGCCGATGAATAATCAGTGGAAAGCATCGGGAACAATGCAAAATCTATCATGCTACTTGCATCAAGCACGCCCATCGCAAATTAATATTGTTCCTTTTTATTCGGAAAATCCTTGGACTTTACATCGGTAATGTAATGTTCCACCGCACCTTTCATCAAATCGTACAAATTGGCATAACGTCGCAAAAAACGAGGCGAAAACTCATTGGTAATTCCCAACAAATCATGAACCACCAAAACCTGTCCATCAACCCCAGCGCCGGCCCCAATCCCAATGACAGGAATGGTTAAATTCTCGGCAACTTTTTTGGCCAATTTCGCTGGAATTTTCTCCAATACGATGGCAAAACAACCCGCCTCTTCCAACATTTTACTGTCGCGAATGAGCTTATCGGCCTCTACATCGTCCGTAGCACGCACCGTGTAAGTCCCAAATTTATATATACTCTGAGGCGTTAAACCCAAATGCCCCATCACCGGAACACCCGCAGTTAATATCCGTTTAATGCTCTCCAAAATCTCTTCCCCGCCCTCCATTTTGATAGCATGGGCGCCGCTTTCCTTCATGATCCGAATGGTTGATGCCAATGCCTCCTTACTATTGCCCTGGTAACTTCCAAATGGCAAATCCACCACCACCAAAGCACGACTCACACCCCTAACCACAGAACTGGCATGGTAAATCATCTGATCCAGCGTAATGGGCAACGTTGTTTCATGTCCGGCCATTACGTTTGACGCACTATCGCCCACCAAAATCACATCAATCCCCGCTTGATCCACAACCCGAGCCATGGAAAAATCATAAGCCGTTAGCATGGAAATCTTCTCACCGCGCGCCTTCATCTCATGCAAAACGCGGGTTGTCACCTTTTTTTCTTCTTTCTTGTGTATGCTCATTGCCTTTGAGTTTTAGATTCTATTCGATGGAAATTCTGCCCAATTTTACCAAATTTACCCCAAATGAAGCATCTTTGTAACGAAATTTTAAGCAAAAGTAGGATTATTTTCAATGAAACATTCTTCGATTCGGGTTTGGGGTATAGCGATTTTTTTGATGTTCATTTCGTCGATGTTCTTTAGTGCATGCGAAAACGAAGTCAACATCAATGCAGATTATAAAGAAACAGTTGTAATCTACGCCCTTTTAGATCCAGAAGACACCATTCAATACATCAAAGTCAACAAAGCCTACCTCAACCAAGGCATCGGCGCACTGGAAGTGGCAAAAATATCCGACAGCCTTTACCTCGATAGCACCCGAGTGCAATTGAAACGATTAAGCTCCGGTCAGTTGATCATCTGCAATGCCGAAGAAGGACCCAAAAAAGATTCAGGCATTTTCGCAAACGACAAAAACATCCTTTGGGTAACGAGGGAAAAAATCTATCCCAACGAGGAATACGAAATCACTGTCACCAACCCCATGACCAGCACCAAAGCGGTATCGGTAACCAAGACGGTGGGTCCAGCAAAAATTAGAGCGCCCTTTATCGACCAAACCAATATTTTTAGTATGGGACCCGAATATATTAATGTCTCTTATGTTGCTGCGGCCAATGCCTTTTCCTACGATGTGCAATTCCATGTGTACTATGAAGAATTCAGTTCGGCAGACACTGGCAAAAAAGTAGAGAAAATGGCCACTTGGAAGATGATTACAAACTTCCTAGTAGGCAATGTCACATCTCCAATCCGTCAAATCCCTCGCCTGAGCTTCATTCAGTTTTTACAAAATTCCATCACCGCATCGCCCACACTAAAGCATCGCATCAAATGGGTTGGGATCACGATGTATGGCGCCAACCAAACACTCATCGATTACATTTCGGTAAATGAGCCAAGCATCGGCATCGTTCAGAAACAAGCGGATTACACAAATATCACTGGGGGCTACGGACTATTTGCATCACGTTGCAAACAACGCGTTTGGTATATCGCAATGGATCCTGCCTCTGTTATTTATCTCCAAAAACACGAACTTACGAAGGCGTTGAATTTGGTGAGGTAGTAAGTAATTTCGGCAGATTATCCGCTATTCACATCGCTTCTTGAATACATTTTGTCACGATTTCTGACAGAACGACATACCAAATTCAGGAAAGTTTGCTTGGTACACAGATTGCTAACAAGTGGCAAAGGAAACCAAGACAATGAGCAAAATAATTGGAATTGATTTAGGAACTACAAACAGCTGCGTATCCGTATTGGAAGGCAACGAACCCGTTGTAATTGCCAACAGCGAAGGACGCAGAACTACCCCCTCCATTGTAGCATTTATGGACAATGGCAATGGCGAACGTAAGGTTGGAGACTCCGCCAAACGTCAAGCCATCACAAACCCCCAACACACTGTACAATCTATCAAACGTTTCATGGGCGAGAAATTCTCGAACATGTCTGTTGAAATTGGACGCGTACCTTACGAAGTGGTAAAGGGCGACAACGACACTCCCCGTGTTAAGATTGGTGATCGCAACTACACCCCTCAAGAAATCAGCGCCATAGTACTTCAGAAAATGAAGAAAACCGCCGAAGATTATTTGGGTCAGGAAGTAACCCGCGCCGTAATCACCGTACCCGCATACTTTAACGATGCACAACGTCAAGCGACCAAAGAAGCCGGTGAAATCGCAGGTTTGGTGGTTGAGCGTATCATCAACGAGCCTACCGCTGCCGCCTTGGCTTACGGATTGGACAAATTGGATCGCGATATCAAAATTGCCGTTTATGATTTGGGTGGTGGAACGTTCGACGTTTCTGTCCTTGAATTGGGCGATGGAATCTTTGAAGTAAAAAGCACAAACGGAGATACTCACTTGGGTGGAGACGATTTTGACCAAGTAATTATCGATTTCTTGGCCGATGAGTTTAAAAGACAAGAAAACATCGACTTGCGTAAAGATCCAATGGCATTGCAAAGGTTGAAAGAAGCGGCTGAGAAAACCAAAATCGAATTGTCGGCCAGCACCGAAACCGACATCAACTTACCTTATATCACAGCAGTAGACGGTGTTCCAAAACACTTGGTGATGAAAATGAGTCGTAGCAAATTTGAACAATTGGCTGCGAGCTTAATTCAGCGCACGTTGGGGCCTTGCAAGCAAGCATTGAAAGATGCCAACATGAATCCTAGCGACATCGATGAAGTGATTTTGGTAGGGGGATCAACACGTATCCCAGCGATTCAGAAATTGGTAGAAGAATTCTTCGGTAAAGCGCCAAGTAAAGGGGTTAACCCAGACGAAGCGGTTGCCGTAGGTGCTGCTGTTCAGGGTGGTGTATTGACAGGTGAAGTGAAAGATGTGGTTCTATTGGATGTTACGCCTTTGAGCATGGGAATTGAAACTATGGGAGGTGTAATGACTCGTATGATTGAATCAAACACAACAATCCCAACCAAAAAGACAGAAACTTTCTCTACTGCGATGGACAATCAGCCTTCGGTTGAGATTCATATCTTACAAGGAGAGCGTCCGATGGCCAACGACAACAAAACCATAGGCCGTTTCATCTTGGATAGCATTCCGCCTTCGCAAAGAGGTGTTCCGCAAATCGAAGTAACGTTTGACATTGATGCCAACGGTATTTTGAGCGTTCATGCGAAAGACAAAGCCACCGGAAAAGAGCAAAAGATTCGTATTGAAGCTTCTAGTGGATTGAGCAAGGAAGACATCGAAAAGATGAAAAAAGATGCCGAAATGAACGCAGAATCGGATGCAAAACGCAAGGAAGAGGCTGACAAAGTAAATGCTGCGGATGCGCTGGTTTTCAGCACTGAGAAGCAGATTACTGAATACGGCGATAAAATTCCAGCAGAAAAGAAGTCTACCATCGAATCAGCATTGGGCGAATTGAAAAAAGCCATTGGCGAGAAAGATTTCGCTGCGATGGAAACTGCGAGTGCTGCATTGAATGCTGCATGGCAGGCTGCGAGTCAGGACATGTACAACGCTACGGGTGGAAATCCAGAAGGCGGAGATCCAGGTGCAGGCGCTGGCAGTGGTGCTGGAAACGGTTCTACGGGCGACCAAGTACAAGACGTAGATTTCGAAGAAGTAAAATAATTCTTTGGGGTGTGTTTCGCCCCGCAGAATCATTGTTCATAGTTAGTTTAGTTCACAAAGGGTGCCCAATTGGGCACCCTTTGTGTTATTTTTGAATTTCAACTCCCGAAGAAACCAATTGTCAACCTGGATGAATATTCCGAATCACAAACTACATTTTAAACATAATAAAACCATGACAAATAAAACCCTTAGCGCGCTTGGCCTTGCATTACTGTG
>NSIB01000042.1 GCA_002737625.1 Flavobacteriales bacterium
CCCAAACGCTCGGCGATGTCTTTTCCGGTTACATTAGAATAGGCAACAGGCGTTTTTCGATTCTTGGCAATGGAAGTGGTAATCTGAACCGCCTGCATACTGGCGCTCATATTCTCCAACTTAAAATTGATGTCGGTGATCAGATTGCGATCGGCCTGAACAAAAATCGAGTCGTTATCGTACCCGTCTAACTTAGCAACCAACAGATATTCTCCCATTGGAAGAACCAAACTAAACGTTCCATCTTTGGCTGTTTGAGCCGATTGATTTCGCGTTGATACAAGTACATTTTCTAACAATTCTCCACTGATCGCGTCCATGGCACGACCTTTTACGGTGACCTGGGCCTGTAGGGAACCCATCGCCAAAACGACAAAAAGCGGTAAGAATTTGATACGCATTATTTGATCAATCTGGCCGAAACGCGTTCGCCACTGGCAGAAACGAATTGCAAAGTATAAACCCCAGCAGCCATATCAGCCGTTGCAATTTGGGTTTGAACCATAGAAGAAGCAGAATTAATTGAGTAAGGAACAGAAACGTTAGCACCCTGGATGTTTTTACAAAAAACTGCAACGGGAACAAAATCTGTAATGGCCGTAACCATTCCATTGTTTGAATTCTGAGTTGGATTCGGGAACAACACAACTTGGCGGATCTTTACTGCTTTTACCGAAGCTATTTTTTCACACAAACACTTGTGATAACCCAAAGAATCGAATTGATCGCGGGGATTTAATTCCCATTCTATCGTTGGATTAAATTCCAATGGGTTCTTGGCCACACCGGTCATTACGCTGTCTTTACGAATCAACGTTTTATCCATCGAATACCAAGTACCCGTGCCGGTGTAAGGCGCCTTATCGCTCCAGGCTGGACTTGGACGCTCGCCAATTTTTCCGAAAATGTCTACAGGGATATATTTGCTCGTAGTGGTATTCAATTTATCCAAACTCATGGCATCGTCGCCATTGAAACTCATACTGTAGCTGGTGTTGTAATCTTTACTCAAGAAAAGGTCGGCTTTTAAACGCAATGTGAGAACAACCGGGGTATCTTGACCCGTTTTGGTGGTATCGCGGCGATCCAAAACTAACACAAACACATCTTTGGGCTGAATCGTACCAGAAAGGGCATCCGACATTTGGGCGGTCCATGCGGCAGAACCATTCTGCCAGCGCGTTACACGATACTGCGAAAGGTCAACAGGTTTATCGGTCGGATTATAAATTTCCAACGCTTTGTTGTTGCGCGAACCTTCCACATATTCGGAAATGAATAACTCATTGCATTGGGCTGAAACGAAGCCAGAAAGCATTGTAGTAATGCAAAAAATGACAATCTTTTTTATCATGTTGCAAAAATGCCAAAAAAATCGACAAGTTGGTCGTTTTGAGGCGTTAATTATCAGTAATTTAATGTAAAAAAACACCAATTTTCATGCAATTTTGTGTTTTACATGAATATATCAAATCGCATCGCCCAAAAACACGTTTTTCGATTTGTTTCGGTATTGATTATCGTTTGGACATCCGCTTATACGACAGGATGCGGCAGCGGCAAAAATTTCCAACAGGGCGCAAGGCAATCTGTTAACGAATCACCGTCGCAACGAGCCGCAATCTCATACATACCCACACCCAATATTTCTGTGGATTCCAGCATTGCGGAAAATGCGGAGATAGCCAATTTCATTAAGCCATATTCAGATTCGTTGAATCATTCACTTTCAACCACATTGGCACAAATCGATTCGCCATTTTACAATACATTTTACACAGGAAATTTAGGTCGATTAGTGGCGGATTACATGCTTCTAACTGCCACTCAATATAGCATGGAAAACGTGGGAATCCCATGTCATTTCGCGGTAGCAAACAACGGCGGATTGCGCGCAGGTCTGTTTCCGGGTCCAGTTACGATGAGAAATGTTTTTGAGGTGATGCCATTCGACAATGAATTGGTGATTTTGCAATTGAGTGGTGGGGCTACAGATAGTTTACTGCGATATATCGCACAGTTAACGGGGACGCCGGTTTCGGGTTTATTATTGGAATTTGAAAGGGCGAATAAACCTGCGAAAAATCGCGTTGTAAATGCGAAAATTAATAGCAAAATCATTTCAACGCCTGCAGATTTGGTTTTCCTTCATGGGTCGCAGGAACAATATTCGGGTTCGGGAATGCCGGATTCACGTCGTTGGCCAACCAACAATCAATCCTCAGATGGGATGAACCAGGGCAACAATAAAATTAATATGAGTGGAAGTCATCTCCCTTTTGATAGCCGACGGGATTATTTGGTTGCCACAAGTTCTTATATGTCGATGGGTGGCGATGGATTTACGATGTTAAAGGTTGCCAAGCAGACGATTTATACAGGGATTCAGTTGAGGGATGCGATTGCCAATGGTTTGAAGAGCGAGTTTGATGCGTTTCAATGGGTAGCACCCAGAAAACAACTACGGGTTTACCCGATAAAATTGGAGGACAAGAAATGAGTTCTGATTCACAAGATAAACACTTTTTTCCGGGAATGTTGGAACAGGTGGGGCGGAAGAAATTTTTGCTATTGGCGGCCGCTGCCGCGGCCGCCAATAGCCCATTAAACGGAATGACCCAATGGCTAGAAACCCCAAATCCTCAGCCAAAAAACAACGAACCCTTCCAACTTAATCTGCTGCATACGAACGATTTCCATTCACGCATCGAAGCCTTCCCCGCCAATCACCCCCAAGCGGGAAAAGGTGGAATACAGCAATTGACCACACTTATACAAAAACAACGAGAAGCCAATCCCAATGTCCTTCTTCTAGATTCAGGCGATGTGTTTCAAGGAACCCCCTATTTTAACTACTTCGGTGGATCGGTAGAATATGCCTGGATGACAAAAATGGGCTATCATGCGACAACCATGGGCAACCACGATTTCGACAATGGCATAGATCACCTTGCCAACATGTTGGCACTCCACCCCAAAATTCCCATGGTGAATTGCAATTACTCACTCAAAGGCACCACCCTTTACCCTTTCGTGAAACAAAAAATAGTTGTCGAAATCAATCATAAACGAATCGGTATTACAGGAGTGGGTATTAACCCAGACAATCTCATCATGGAGCGATTGATACCCGGTTTAATCTACAACGACCCTGTTGCTGCCGTGCAAAAGACAGTGGATGAACTTCATAACATCGACCAATGTGATATGGTTTTTGTGCTTTCACACCTTGGTTATCAATACGATACCGATAAAATCGACGATATCAAATTGGGACAACAAACCCACGGTATCGCGGCCATTTTGGGTGGACATACCCACACCTTTCTTCCTGAAGCCAACGTTGTGAAAAATGTAAAAGGAAAAACTGTTTTGGTAAATCAAGCAGGTTGGGGCGGATTAATGCTCGGACAACTACAGTTTAGCGTTTAATTTGCACCGTGAGCGAAACCGACGACGAAACCCTAGAAGAGGGTTTATACGAACATTATTCTTTTACCGCCGATCCTGGACAGGAACAAATGCGCGTAGACAAATGGCTAATGCATAAAATTGCCAATGCCAGTCGTTCCAAAATACAAGCCGGCATTGAATCAGGCGCCGTGTTGGTGAATGAAAAACCCACAAAGAATAATTATCGAATCAAACCGAACGATATCGTTCGCGTGCTGCTGCCAACTGCACCGAGAGATACAGAAGTTCGCCCCGAAAACATCCCACTAAACATCGTTTACGAAGACGATGATCTTCTGATTGTAAATAAACCTGCCGGGATGGTTGTTCACCCCGGCCACAACAATTACAATGGAACCTTGGTGAATGCATTGGTCTATCATTTTGGTCAGTTACCAACCAAAGATCAGTATCATAGGCCGGGGTTGGTGCATCGCATCGATAAAGACACATCGGGATTACTAGTGGTAGGAAAAACAGAGTTTGCGCTCAGTCATTTGGGGAAACAATTCTACGATCACAGCATTCACAGGCGATATTGGGCATTGGTATGGGGTGAACCCAAGCCAAAAGACGGTACGATCCGCAGTTATTTGGCCCGTGACCCAGCCGATCGCAGACGTTCCAAGTGTTACCAAGATGAGGAAGAAGGCAAATTGGCCATCACCCATTACAAAACATTGGAATCGTTTTACTTCGCATCCCTTGTACAATGTGAGCTGGAAACAGGAAGAACGCATCAAATCAGAGCACACTTTTCTAGTATCAAGCACCCGCTTTTTTCCGATGATTTGTATGGAGGAATGGAAGTCAGAAAAGGATCTGCACTACCCAAATTCAAGCCATTTATTGAAAATTGCTTCACTTTGATGCCGCGACAAGCACTGCATGCCAAAGAATTGGGATTCATACATCCAAGGACGGGTGAAAAGATGTTTTTTAGCAGCGACCTCGCGGAAGATTTCGACCAACTGTTGAATAAGATTAGAAAATACACGCAAACCGCCCCGGGAATTGATGGGGACGACGAAGATTAAGCTTACTCGTATTTGAGTGTGATCTGGGCACTGCGGGGTACGGACTGACAAGTAAGTACGTATCCTTCAGAGATTTCTGCATCACTCAATCCTTCGCGCTCCAACATGTGCAATTTCCCTACTGTTACTTTGGCACGACAAGTAGTACAAACGCCCACAGTGCAACTGTATGGTGGGTCGATGCCTTGTTTCATCGCAGCATTTAATACAGTAGTATTTTGATCACATGTAATTGTGTGCGTGCGACCGTAAACGGTTAGGGTAATTTGTGATACCCCCGCAAAATCAGTTTCTTGCTGCGGTTTTTCATCGGCAGAATTTTTAGATGTGGGCGCTGAAAAATATTCCGTGTGAACACGATCAGAATTAACTCCCAATCCTTTCAAACCATCCTTAATCACTTCCATCATTGGACCCGGTCCACAGATGTAATATTGGTAGGTATCAAATGGACCGCCAATTTTGGACTTAACAATAGATTGAACTTTGTCGGACGACAACATTCCTTTTAAGCCGAAATATGTAATGGGTGCACTGTCGTAATTGTGGTGCACTTTAAAACGACCTTCGTGGGTCTTTTCCATGTCAAGCAAAGCCTGTTTAAAGATTACTGAATCCAGATTCCTGTTGGCGTAAACCAAGGTGACTTGGCTATTGGGTTCGGCGACTAATACCGCTTTGGTAATACCCAAAAGGGGTGTAATACCGCTACCGCCACCAAACAATACATAGTGTTGAGTACGGGAGGCTTCTGGAACCAAGGTAAACTTCCCCATTGGCGGCATTACCAACATCACATCACCCTCTTTTAAAACAGAGTTCATGTAGGCACTCATCTTCCCCATATCCACTTTTTTTACTGTAACCGCCGGTTCTGAATCAACACCAGCATAGGTGCATAAAGAGTAGGAACGACGTACTTTTTCGCCTTCAATTTCTACTTCAAAGGTGAGGTATTGGCCGGCTGAATAGACAAAAGTGTCCTTTAGCTCAGCGGGGATATCAAAATAAAACGTGGTGGCATCGGCCGTTTCACGTACTAGTTTTTTAATTGTTAAGGGGAAAAATCCTTCTGTCATATTGGGTGCAAATTTAGTTCAGTTGTACCTAGAAGAACACATCAAAACGCATTTGGTTTAAGAAAAGACCAAGATTTACATCAATCGCTGGTAGGCTCTCCACCAACGATCGGGCATATCATCGGCACAAACTGTTTCATAATCGCTGTAAGAACAACCAATAAAGTATGTGCGATCCTCGTATGGGTGAGGGATTTCCATCCACCAACGATTGCTTTTTCTGCTCTTGTAAAACACGATTTCGTGACCCGTAGAATTCAATCGGTTTCGGTAAATTAAGAAATCACCAGAATCATGGGTGGGGTGATCATGGTACCTGGAAATGAATCCCTCCACATAATACCATATCATTTGTGCTACCAAAGTGGCAGAGGCCGGATCAGAATCAATGCCCTCCAAACCATAAAAATACCCAGAGCTCAATTGATTGGAGACCCCAGCATACCTGCAAATCCTTGCCGCTTCCTCCGCATACAATCCATTCGGCGATGCCAATTTGGTGGACCCCGCATCACTTTTTCTAACTGCATTCAAATCAAATTGAAACAAATGAGCACTCCGCAAAATGGGCTCGGTTTCTTCGATGCCATCTCTCACTTCACCCAGTCGATGATTTTCGAAATACATCTTTTCCAACAGCGCCGAAGTGCCTTCTGAGATATAATAGGATTGAGTCGCTACAAAATCAATATTGAACAAATTGCTCGGTTTCTCCACCAAAATCTGCCTAAGAGGTGTTCCCTCTTCCAAATCAATTCCCGGTGTTACTTGCACGATTTCAACCGGTGAACCCTGCTGTCGATATGCCTTATAATGCGAATAAATTTGCCCCTCACCGCCGCCAATCACCAAAACATGAATCCCCATCTCTATGAGTTCACCCATGGCTTCGCTCATGGCAAATTGGTTTTGTTTTTCATCGGAACCATTCACCAAATTCCCTAAATCGGCCATCACCAAATCACCAAATCGCCAGCTTAAAGAATAATATGATTTGCGAAATGCATCGGCCTCCGGACCGCCGCCCAACAAAGCAATCTTCACCTTTTTGAGTTTGGGAAACGACTTCCCATTGACCAATAATTTGCCCCCAATGGTCTCTTTGCTTTCCCTGTAAGGTGCCCAGATCGACTCATCAATGGGCGTAAAATATGCATCCAACATGTATTACGAAAATCGCGATGTCAAGAGCCATTCACAAATCAATGAATCCACATGACTAGTTTAATGGAATGGAAATGAGATCCGCCCAATGATTTCAGTTCAGTGTTTGGTATACGCCTAAGGCGTGATTGTCATTTCTTCCCAATCAAAAGAACCCAAAGTACCTACCGCCCGATCCGCAATCGTTGTCTTCCTGGACCGAATTTCCACCGCAGCAATTTGTTCCACCACGGCCAATTCTACCGTAATGGTTGTATCCTTTTTAGCAGACCAATAAAAGCTATCTGTTAACAGTCCAGGATATCTAAACTGCAACCATTGACCTTCGCCTTTGGTGAGTGTTAGGGAGAAAAATCCGTAGTTATTTGTCGTGGTTCTAACGCCAGAAACTTGGGCATTGACAACCACACTTCCCATCATTTCTCCGCTGCTTTTATCGCGCAAATAACCGCTGATTGTACTTTTAGCTAGGGCCGTATTTTGGGCAGATGCATCAAGAACTGTAAGTGAAATGGATAGAATCAACAGAATTCCATTGACTATCTTCCTGAAATTCATTTTCATACAAATACAAAAATAGCACTTGGGCTATCCATTACCTCCGTTAGCAGCAATTCGCTTGTATAAAATTGAAGTTTATACGGCAACAGGTGCCTTAATACCTGGGTGCGGATCGTATCCTTCCAAGGTGAAATCCTCAAATGTAAAATCAAAAATGCTCTTAACGTCAGGATTGATTTTCATGGTTGGATAAGGCCGCGCCTCACGAGATAGTTGAAGATTTACCTGATCCATGTGATTGTTATAGATGTGAGCATCGCCAAACGTATGAACAAAATCACCCGCCTGAAGACCGCAAACCTGTGCCATCATCATCGTTAATATCGCATAACTGGCGATGTTAAAAGGCACACCCAAAAACAAATCTGCACTGCGCTGATATAACTGACAGCTGAGTTTGCCATTGGCGACATAAAACTGAAACATCGTATGGCAAGGCATCAAGGCCATTTGCTTAATTTCACCCACATTCCATGCATTCACAATAATTCTTCGGCTATCGGGAGAGTGTTTGATTAGTTCTATCGCTTCCGAAATTTGGTCGATCACTGCGCCATCTTTTGCCTCCCAAGAACGCCATTGTTTGCCATAAACTGGACCCAAATTGCCGTTATCATCGGCCCACTCATCCCAAATGCTTACGCCATGTTCTTTGAGGTAGGCCGTGTTTGTTTCTCCCTTTAAAAACCACAATAATTCGTAGATAATACTCTTTAGGTGAACCTTCTTGGTTGTAATCAATGGGAAGCCCTTTTGCAAATCAAAGCGCAACTGGCCCCCAAAAACACTCACTGTACCTGTGCCGGTGCGATCTGTTTTGCGGTCGCCATGTGCCAAAACATGTCGCAAAAAGTCTTCATAAACAAAGCCTGATCGTGTATTCATTTAACTTCACAATGATAAACATTTTTACAGCCAAACCCCTCATAAAAAGGGAAAAATCGTGTAAGTTTGCAGTCTAATAAGATTATGGCAGAAGTTGTTAGATTACCCAAGATGAGTGACACCATGACAGAAGGTGTCATCGTTAAGTGGAACTACAAAGTAGGTGACTCCGTGAAAAGCGGTGATATTTTGGCGGAAGTGGAGACCGACAAGGCCACCATGGACATGGAAGTGTATGCCAAAGGAACACTGCTTCACTTGGCGTTGCACGAAGGTGAAGCCGCACCGGTAGATAGTATCATTGCTGTTGTAGGTGCCGCCGGTGAAGATTTTTCTTCGTTGCTTTCCGCAGCTCCCGTGTCAGCAGCTCCCGCTGCTTCCATACCCGTAACAGCTGCACCAACACCCGCTGCTGCAGCTGTCATTGCAGCTGAGCCCATAGCGCAGCCTGTTTCTGCACCGGTTGCTGAATCTATCCCTGAAGTTTCTAGTTCCGAGGGCGATGAACGATTAAAAGCAAGCCCTCTGGCTAAGAAATTGGCCCAAGACAAAGGCATCGATATCAATCAAGTCAATGGTTCTGGTGAAAACGGTAGAATCGTAAAGAAAGATATTGAGAATTTCATACCCACCGCTTCCAAACCAGCACCTACGTCAACCACCATTAACAATGCTGTTGTTGCCGTTTCTGGTACTGAGGGCTTCCACGAAGTGAACGTTTCGCAAATGCGCAAAACCATTGCCGCTAGATTGGGAGAAAGCAAATTTACCGCACCCCACTTCTATCTTACATTGGAAATCAACATGGACAAAGCTTCGGTAGCCCGCGAGCAAATGAATACCATTAGCGATGTCAAGATTTCTATGAACGATCTGGTAATCAAAGCCGCCGCTGCTGCCTTGCGCAAAAATCCAAATATCAACTCAAGTTGGTTGGGAACCAAAATTAGATACAATCACCACATTCACATCGGCGTTGCAATGGCAGTGGAAGATGGTTTGTTGGTACCCGTTGTGCGCTTTGCCGACAATAAATCTTTGAGTCAAATTAGCTCTGAGGTAAAAGAGTACGGTAAAAAGGCAAAGGAAAAGAAGTTGCAACCCCAAGATTGGAGCGGCAATACATTTACTATTAGCAACTTGGGTATGTTTGGCATCGACGAATTTACTGCAATCATCAATCCTCCAGACGCTTGTATCCTCGCAGTAGGAACAGTGAAAGATACGGTAGGCGTGGTAAATGGAGAAATCAAGCCGGTAAAAACAATGAAAGTTACTTTGAGTTGCGACCACCGCGTTGTGGACGGCACCATGGGTGCTCAATTCCTGAAAACGCTGAAAGACTATTTAGAAGAGCCCTATCGATTATTGGTATAAACGAAAAGGGGGTTGCTATAGCAGCCCTTTTTTATGCACTATGTTAATAAAATTCAATCATATAAAAGACCTCTCCGATGCCCGATATGCTTCGGCTGCGATGGCTGAGTGGATTGGCTTTTCAGTAGGAGAATTGCCCATACAACAAGTCCAAGAAATTGTTGGTTGGTGCGCTGGCCCAAAAATCACTTTAGAGGTTGGCAATACTGATACGCTAGAAACGGTTCAAAGTTGGTGCACCTTGCTGCCGGTGGAAGCCATTGAATGCCCTCAAGAAGACGTGGATTTTTGGAAACAACAACTGTTGGCGGAGTATCAGTATATCCTAAATACGTCAGGCAACCAATCAATTGCATTAGGAGATCCAAATATCACAATCAACAAAGTAAACCCTGCCGTTCAAAGCCCTTCTGATATCAAAGCGTTAAACCCAGTGGCGATTTCTTTAGATTGCGAAAAAGACATGGTGGTTGGAATGAAAAATTACGACCTTTGGAATGACCTATTAGAAACGTTAGAAATTTGGTAATCATGAAATATACACTTCCCTTTACCCTAGGCCTTGTTGCCACCCTATCCATCGCTGCCTGTTCAAACAATCCCGAAGGAGCTTTCGACGCCAGTGAAAAAAGTACTCAAGATTCTATTGATAGCTTAGACCAATCGGCAATGTTCGATGATTTGTATAAGGATACTTTAAACCGAGATACCGCAAAAGGAAAATCTGGCGATGTAACTACGGAAACAGTGCCTAAAACACCCATCGAAAGTACCCCTGTTCAAATGCGTCAACCATGAAAATAGCGGTAGTGGGTGCCACCGGATTGGTGGGAACAAAAATGTTACAAATTCTGGCGGAAAGGAATTTCCCCATTACAGAATTATTGCCTGCTGCATCGGCAAATAGCATTGGAAAAAGCATCACATTTAAAGGCCAAGCAATTCCTGTTATTACCCTTGAACAAGCCGTTGAAGCCAAGCCCCACATCGCATTATTTAGCGCTGGCGGTAGTGTAAGCATAGAATGGGCGCCAAAATTTGCAGCCAACGGGACCATCGTGATTGATAATTCCAGCGCTTGGCGGATGGATTCAAATGTGCCCCTGGTGGTTCCCGAGGTAAACCCAGATGCCATTTTACCCTCGCACAAAATCATTGCAAACCCCAATTGCTCAACCATCCAAATGGTGGTCGCACTGCAACCCCTACATCAAAAATTTCACTTAAAACGGGTGGTTGTTAGCACCTATCAAAGTGTGACAGGCACTGGTCAGAAAGCGGTTCAGCAGATGTTTGACGAACGCGCCGGAATTACCCCAAATCGCATTTATCCGCACCCCATTGATCTCAATGCGCTGCCTCATATTGATGTTTTCATGGCCGATGGCTATACCAAAGAGGAATGGAAAATGATGGTAGAAACCCGCAAAATTATGGGATTGCCTGATTTAAAAATTACAGCCACTACGGTAAGAATTCCTACGGTGGGCGGACATTCTGAGAGCATCAATGCGAGTTTTGAAAAGGCCATTACGGTGAGCGAAATCAAAGAAATTTTGAGCACTGCCCCAGGCATTACCTTGCAAGACAATCCTGAAAAATTTGAATATCCAATGCCTTTAACCAGCCAAGACAAAGACGATGTTTTTGTGGGTAGAATTCGGATGGATGAGAGCGAAGTCAACACAATTAATTTATGGGTAGTAGCCGATAATCTCAGAAAAGGTGCCGCCACAAATGCCATTCAAATTGCTGAATTACTGATACAAAAAGGCCGGTTCAATGCCTAATTGAATAGAATTTCTTATTGATTACAACTTTTTTTAAACCCTTTTGTTAATCTATCATGTTGGTGCAAGAAAACGAAGAATCAAATATCCCGGATAATCGCCCTTTGGTGCTTAAGGATGCTGTTTACCAGGGGGAAATGCACAATGCACCCTACGCAATCAGTGTCAGTTCACCAAAAATCGAGCCCATTGATAAGAGATTGTTGGTTGCCAATGCCCACGAGAGCATGCAGCATCAAGCCGAGCAACAAATTTTGATGCTCCGCAAACAAGCCCAGCTTTTGATTAATCAAGCCAAAGAAATCGAAGCGCGTGTTGAAATGTCGCATGCCATTTACAAAGCCGACCTCAACTTTGAACCCATCATTCACGGAATTTATCACTTGTACCAAAAAGATGATGGCAGTCAAGTTTTGAGTATGATTGCGCCTTATGAATGGGGTAAATCAGCCGCCTTTCACACATACTTACATACCGTTCGATTGCTCGCCGATCGCACTTGGGAAATTTTGGCTTAACGAAATTTGATACCGGGATCCGCCCAACGCTCGGACAATTTTTCGATGTTAGGCCCGATGGGCATCTACTGCTTTGCGAACTGATCCCGTTGAAAGCAGCAACGCTTTTGCATCGGATTCATTCAAACCCGTTTCTTCCATCACCATGCGCGTTCCTCTTTCGATCAACTTATGATTGGTAAGCTGCATGTCGATCATTTTATTGCCTTTCACATGACCCAACCGAATCATCACGCTGGTAGTGAGCATATTAAGGACCATTTTTGTGGCAGTGCCCGCTTTCATTCGTGTACTTCCCGTTACAAACTCAGGGCCTGTCTCAATTTCCACGCAGACATCACAGACCGCAGCCATCGCACTATTTTTATTGCAAACCACAGCACCGGTTGCGATGCCATTGAGACGCGATTGGCGCAAAGCGCCAATCACATAAGGAGTGCGGCCGGAGGCCGCAATACCCACAACAACATCACCCACACCAATATTATATTTTTCTAAATCGCGGTACCCCTGCTCAAAATCATCTTCTGCGAATTCAACCGCCTTTCTAATCGCTGAATCACCGCCTGCAATCAATCCAACCACTTTATCAAAAGGAACACCGTAGGTAGGCGGACATTCACTGGCATCCACAATACCCAATCGGCCCGATGTACCCGCACCCAAATAAAACAATCTACCTCCTTTGCTCAATCGATCATAAATCAATTCACACAGTGCCGCAATCATTGGCAATTCATTGGCAATTCGGGCATGGCACAACGCATCCTCTCGGTTGATACCCGCCACCAAACTCAGAAAATCTTGCTGCTCTAAATGAGAATGATTGGAGCTGGATTCTGTATGCATTTATACAAAAGTATCGTTTTGATAGCGCTCACACAAAAAATGGATCCACTCTTGATACATCACTTCAGGCATCACACGAGGAAATTTGCTTTGTCCACCCAGTTTTCCTTTATACTCTAAGAAATCCAAAAAGTCAGCCTCTGGCAACACATGCATTTGCATCGTCTTCAAAATATGCTCTCGTTCCGTGGCATAATCATCATTCAGCACGCAAAGATGTTGATCCAAAATCGACCTTAACCTTTCTGCATCGGGTTTATCCTGACCCGTAGGGTATGATACATACCAACGATGACCCATTTCGCCGTTTGGCAATTTTAGACCACGGACACAATATTCAGAAATCGCCGACCCCAAATCTCTTCCCGTTAATTCGGTGCCCTGATTCATATTCTCAACACTCAAATGCTCCCCACACAAACTCAAATACTGCTTGGTTCTGCCAGTAATCTTAATCTCACAAGCATCCACATTGGTAAACTGGATGATATCGCCAATCAAATAGCGCCAAGCGCCAGCACAAGTGCTAATTAAAATAGCGTAGTTAACACCCTCAACAACTTCATCCAAATCCAATGCCTTTGAACCGGGCTTAACATCGCCAGTCTCGTCAAAATTCTCCTCATTAAAAGGAATAAACTCAAAATAGGTATTGTTTCTAAATACCAACCCCATCCCAGAAGCATTTACATTTCTTTGCATTGCAATAAAGCCTTCACTACATAAATACGATTCAAAATAGAGGATGGGACGGCCCATCATCGCCTCAATCTGACTCTTGTAGGGAGTAATTGAAATCGCACCCCAACTATATACACTCAAGTGAGGCCATATTTCATGAATGTTATTTAACTCATATCGCTCGATGATTTTCTCTAACAGCATCTTCACCCAAGACGGAGCACCTGCAATCATCGCTACATCCCAATTGGGTGCTTCGTTAACCATGGTTTCTAACTTATTATGCCAATCTCGATCACGTGTGATTTCCTCCGTTGGCACCGCAAAACGATCAAACCAAAAAGGCAAATTTGCCACTGAAATGCCACTCAAATCTCCGCTGTATTTTTTGCCGTCGTAGTTCAGGTCCGTACTTCCGCCAATCACCAAATAATGTTTAGCGAAAAAATCCTTGGGTACATCCGTTTTAAGACCGGCAAACAATTGACGTCTGCTTGCACGAATAATTGCCTTCAATTGTGCATCCGTGACCGGAATGTACTTGCTTGCCCCTTGCGTTGTACCTGAACTGAGCGCGAAATACTTTGGAGATCCTGGCCATGTAACATCCGATTCCCCATTGTATTCCCTTTGCCACCAGGGATGCATTGCATCGTAACTCGCAATAGGGACATTCGATTTAAACTGTTCCCTCGTATCTGCATGCATCAAAATACCATCAAAATTATATTCTTGTCCGTAAGCCGTATTTCTCGCCTTAAATAGAAGTTTCTTTAACGTAGAATCCTGCCATTTTTCCGCACGAGCCCTCTTCATCACCAAGTTATCCGTAACGTTCTTTGCCCGATCAAACAAATGTGTTAAAAAATCTTTAGTCGCCGACATTATAAAATATTTTGAAGACCCTATTACAAAAACCAAGCCACCCTGCTCAAAATAGCCGATAATTCACGAACTTTGCCAACATTACTATGGCAGACGGACTTATTCAGGAAATACGTGACAAGTGGTTACAAATTATCGCCTTTGTAGAGGAAAGGTTCGATAAAAAACCCGACCTCAATGCCATTTTATTCCTAATCGGAGTGAGAGAATTAGGGGAATTACGAGATACGCCTTTCTCCAAAGAAGAAAAGGTACATTTAATGCATATCGCAACATGCAAAATTCTTAGCTACTCGGGTTATTATGAACACGTTGGATCAGATCAAAATGGCTGGCCGGCTTGGGAAAATATCATTCCATTGCCTAACTTGGGCTATCTGGAGCAAGAGAATTTAATGCGACAACACATCGTGGAGTACTTTGAATATGAAGAAATTATTCAGTTTCACTAAGCAAATTAGTAATTTCCAGCAAAAAACTTAGTTTATTTGAATCACGATGATAAAATATGTTTTGATGCTTCCTCTAGCGCTGGCCTTGGCCAGTTGCGGTAACACCTCAGAAACAAATACGGTAGACAGTGTAAAAAATCTTGTTGATTTTGATTCCGTTGATTATAGCGATTCTAGCGCACCAGCAGAATGGCCCAGAGTCGTTCTCAAAACCACAGTAGGCAATTTAACCCTGGCCCTAAACCCCGAACAGAAACTTCACACCGCGAATTTCTTGAAATTGGTAAAATCCAAATACTATAACGGTCACCTTTTTCACCGGGTTATCAGAGATTTCATGATTCAAACAGGGGACCCTAAATCCATAAATGCTGGCCCGATGGCGATGCTTGGTGATGGCGGCCCTAGTTACGTTGTACCCAACGAAATTAAACCAAATCTTTACCATTTTAAAGGTGCTTTGGCCGCGGCGAGACAGAGCGATGATGTTAACCCAATGAAAAACAGCAGCGGTTCACAATTTTTCATTGTAACAGGCACCCTGTTGGATGACCTACATTTCAAACAATCGCTAGAAGCGCAAGCGTTTGAAAGGTTCCGTAATGACCCAGCCAATCAAGAATATGTTCGAAAAGGACAAGCATTAAGTCAATCAGGAAATATGGCCGCATTGCAAGAACTGGAACAAGAAGTTCAAAAGAAAATGCAACCCGTAATCGAAGAATTATTTGGCAAAATACCATCGGAAGTAAAACAGCGATACGCGCATTGGGGTGGTTCACCTAGTTTGGATAACAATTATACCGTTTTTGGCAAATTAGTTTCCGGGTATAATGTTTTGAGCGCCATCGAAAAGGAACCTACAGGAAGTGGCGACCGTCCAAAAAAGGATGTCAAAATTATCGAAGCATTCATTCCAGAATAATCCAATTCCAAACCATTCATCTAAACAATTAATTCAATACGT
>NSIB01000043.1 GCA_002737625.1 Flavobacteriales bacterium
AAGGATTACGGATTAAATTATGGAGCAAATATGTTTGCAGCACCTGTGACTTTTAGTTCATCTGGAAAAGAAGTACTAGGAAATAGCAAAACATACAGTCGCACAGATTTGGAGCCCATGTATTTCATGAAGAACTTCTTGGATCAGAGTTTTGCCCTCACCCAAGACCAAATTACTAGTATCAGCAATACGGATGAAGAGAGGACGCGAATTAAAGATTTTATAAAAAGTGTTTTTGAGAAGCAGCAAGCTGGGCAATTGCCAGCGCCTCCAGTTGCTAACTCGGGTGATGCCAAAAATATCATGTACGCAGCAGAAGTTTTAAGGGAATTCAAACCCAAAATGTTAGCTGTAAATATTTCTGGCGTTGATTCATGTCATAGCAATTTCACTGGGTATCTTCAGAGTTTGCATAGGGCGGATCATATCACCGGCTGGTTATGGCAATACATTCAGAATAATATTCCTGAAATGAGTGGTAATACAATCATGATTGTAGCCCCTGAGTGCGGGCGTAACGAAACCCCGAACCCCATTTTAGACCAGAATGATTGGGTTTCCTACGATCATAGCGATGCAAATGCGCATCGCGTTTGGAGTTTAATGCTTGGAAAAGGTGTCCCTAATTTACGTGTTGGTGCTGCGGCCCAACCCGTTGGCAGACTAACCGATATCGCACCAACGATTGCCGATATCTTCGGAATTTTAGACCCCGTTACCAATGCCGGATTAATAGATCCATTGGCGAAAAGTCTTTACAACAGAATTTGACAGGCATGTTATCAATGTTAAAATGTGATTTTATACATATGAGAATTATTGGTTTTATGAGACCATTGTGGTATGTGAGATTACTAACACCAATTGTAATTGCACTTTTATCTGTAATTTCATCGTGTAACGACGATGGAGGTAATATTAAAAACCCATTTCCTAACGGTAAAGATACCGTCGTTGTATTAAACGACACTTGGAATTACAATACCATTCAGGGACTACATGCTGGTTTATTCAAACCCACCTGTGCCAATAGTGGCTGCCACGATGGGAATTTCGAACCTGATTTTAGAACCGTTGAAAGCAGTTATTACTCTTTGGTTCAGCAACCCGTAATTAAAAAGGACATCGCTGGGAGTTACCTAACCAGAGTCATTCCTGAAAATGCAACCGGTAGCATGTTGCCCTATCGAATGAAGACGGATCTAAATGGCAATTCGGGAATAATGCCACTGTCGCTAGAGCCGACCAGCAAATATCCGATCGAAAAAGACAGTTGGGTAGCTCGAGTCAATGCTTGGATCAATGACGGGGCCAAAGACTGGCTGGGCAGAACCCCTACTACAATCGATTTCCCACCTCAATTGCTTGGAGTACAGGTTTTACAAAATGGCATCCCACTTCCCCGCGCAGGAAAATACGAAGTTGCTAAGGCATCGGCAGGAAGTAATTTTGAATTATGGTTTTCACTGAGCGACGATAACACACCTGTAGGCAATCTCACCAATGCAACCATCAATTGGTCTACGGATCCCGCAAAATTCGACCCTACCAAAGAACAATCGTTAAAAAAGGGGACCAACCAAACGTTAAGTGGTTTATTCTCTAGCAATTGCGATTACCTGTGGTATTTCCCTTACGATGGGGCTATAAACATAAAATACGATGTCGTTTGGTTCAGAATTACCGTGAGCGATGCAAAAAACAAAGACTACACAATACCCAATATCAACAGTATGTTCTTTTTGAAAACCTATTGCGCGGTAAAATTCTATTAAGGCTATGAAAACTATCGTTAGACTCCTGTTTTTACTCGTTGTGTTCTCTGGTTGCAAACCCGAACGATTTTATACGGGCGATCCAAAGCCTGTAATTTCAAAAGTGACACTAAATCAAACGTCGTTTAAGCAATTTACAGATACGGTGGTTATTGCTTTTGATTATGTGGATGGCGACGGAGACTTAGGTTTCGACAATGCCGATTCACTTTCTTTGGAAATCAAGGATGTTCGTTTTGCCAAAGCCGATTTATACCATTTAAGACCGCTTTCACCTGCTGGAACCCAAGTAAATATTCATGGAACGATTAAAGTGACCTTGAAAAATGTGTTTTTACTCGGTGCGGGCAGTGCAGAAACTACAAAATTTCAAATTCGGATAAAGGACCGAATGCAACACTGGAGCAACGCATTAGAAACAAAAACCATCTCTATAACTAAGTAATTGAAAATTTGAGACGTAAGACAAAACATATCACTTTGGCAATTGGCCTATTGATGTGCACCCTTCTGCAGTCTCAAACAATAGTAAAGCAGCAAAATGGCAGATTACGGATCTGCAAAGGCAGCGTTACTGACTCAGACGCTGGCATGAATAAAAGTGACTACGATCACAATGAAAATACTACATTCGTTATCAGCGTTCCCGGTGCTAAATCTATCACACTGAAATTCTCAAGCTTTTGTACTGAGAAAGACAACGATGTCTTGCGAATATTTGATGGGAAAGATACCAATGCAACGCTGATTGGTAAATGGAGCGGAAATGCAGGCCCCGGCAAAGTAGTTTCAAAGGATAGTTTTATCACACTCCATTTTAAATCGGACAAAAGTATTGCCTGCAGTGGCTGGATGGCTCAAGTCATTATTTCCATGATTACGCCATCGGCAGTAAAATTCTCACAACCAAGCCCAATAATACCTGCCCCCAATTGTAAAGATTCAATATTTCGATTCGTATTGGACCAGTCCATGCCATGCGATTCCTTTTTTCTTGCGAACACAACATTAACCGGACCCAGCAATCCGAGCATCAAAAAGATAACCGCGATAAATTGTAGTAACGGAAAGACGCAGTTAATCGAGATCAAAACGCAAAGTGGGCTGTATTTAAACGGTCAGTATACGCTAACCCATAAACATGGATATCGGGATTTTTGCGATAGCATATACCCTCTCTCCAGTATCTATAAATTTTCCATTACCAACTGCCCTATTATTGTATCATTAAAAAGCAATAAAGACACTATTTGCAAAGGAGATTGTGTAAAAATCACACTAACCGCCACCGGGGGTGACAGTAGTAAATACACCTACACCTGGACGCCTTCATCACTTAGCGGCAAAGGTCCCTTTACCCGATGTTTAACAGCCAATCAGCGATATATCGTAAAGGTGCAAGATGGAAGTTCTACACCTGGTTCAGACACGATCAACATCATAGTCCTTGCGCCCCCATCTGCCCAGCAGGATACCGAAGTTTGCTATTACAGTACCAATTTTAAACTCAGAGCCACACCTCCAGGAGGAACTTGGAAAGGCCCAGGTATTGTGAATGGTGCGACAGGTGAATTCAAACCGAGTTTGGTATATGGCCCCACCAAAGTTTGGTATCAAATAGGAAGTTGCAACGATACGGTAATTGTAACGGTATCGGCTCCTTGGAACTATGAAAATATGTTTTGCCCGGGTAAAACCACCGTCCCCCTCTATTGGTATGGACCTGCAGGTGGCATATGGACAGGCCCCAAGACAACTTCCGCAGGAGTTTTCAAACCCGATACAGCTGGAACTTACAAACTCACGTATACTTGGAAAGGCTGCACATCAATAAAAACAGTTTTTGTGCAATCAATCGTAGTGCCCAAATTTGATACAATATGCGAATCTGTAGTAAATGCTAAACTTAAGTTCGCTCCGTTAGGACTTTACCCTCAATATTTCCCTGGATTAACCAATTATTATTATGGCACTTATGAACCTTCAAGAATGGGGGGTCCAAAAACCTACAATATTTATTATATCACGCAAAATGGGTGTAGAGACACCACCCGACTCACATTATTACCGGGTGATGCGGGATTAAATGATACCTTTTGCCCAACGGCGGGGATGCAATTACTAAAAACGTTTCGACCCTTGACCAATTACACATGGAAAGGCAAAGGGATCAATGGTGTCGGCAATATTTATGACCCATCGTGGTGGAAGACTGGGAAATCAAATATTGATACATTAACGCTCACAACACCTAGATGTCAGGATAAAAAATTCGTGTACATCATCAACAACCAAATTACCCAACCCGATACACTTTTCTTCTGTAAGGAAGATACTGCAACATTAATTAGCAAAAAAGGCGTTTTAACTACAATATCAGGCGGCACATGGTCTGGTCCCGGAATCGTCAAAAAACAATATTTTAATCCACAGGTAATTGGACCAGGGTTATTTAAAATCACCTACTCTTCCAAAGGGTGTGACGATACAATGCTCGTCGTTGTAAGAGATAAACCAATAATTCAATTAGATACTTCTATATGCCTGATTAATAAACAAATAGTATTATACAAAAAAGATTTAAAAGGTATTTTCTGGGGCAACGGAATTACCAATTCTACAGGAATCTTCTCCCCTTCTAAAGCCGGAAAAGGCAAACAGGTGATTAATTACAGAGCCCCCACGGGCTGCCTAAATACAGTAAATATTTTCGTTGATACGGTTCCCATCATCAAGTTCAATTCTGCAACGCTTTACTGCTCCAAAGACTCCCTATTTGCGCTTCAAGCGCAGCCATTGGGCGGAATATTTTTAGGGACGGGCGTTATTGGAAATACTATCAATCCCAAATTGGCTGGTTTGGGCAATCTGAAAATTTATTACCAACTAAACATAAATGCCTGCGCTACAAAGGACAGTATGTCGTTTGAAGTTAATACACCCCTAAGCGTTTCAGTAACCCCACAAAAAGATAGCGTTTGCTATGGAACCATCGTAACACTCACTGCGTCAATCAGTGGCGGAATCCCAGTGAATCAAAAAATCAATTGGTCCCATGGTCAAATTGGCCTCAAAACATTTTACATAGGTAATAAAAGCGGCAAATTGATAATTACCGGCAGTGATGGATGCTCGGATAACGTATCTGATACCGCCAAAATCTATGTACATCCCCGAGTTTGGAATATTTCAACCTTGAGCGACACTGTTTGCAGAGGTTTGAATGGCTGGGCAACGGTCAAACTGGGCAACGGAAACCCCTTTAAAACGAAATGGCCGCATGATCCTAATTACAAAAATGACACCCTATTCGCTCCGGCGGACAATCGATACCGTGTTACGATTACAGATAGTAAAACGGGTTGTTTTGGAGATACAACCATTGAGATTCCCGGATACCAGGCCATACAGGCAGGCTTTACCATTCAAAAAAGCACCAACACCAATTGCCTAACCCCTTTGGATCAAACAGCGACATTCTTTAATCAAAGTGCTGGTGGTACTCAAGGCATTTGGAAGTGGGGCGATGGCAAATCAAGTCAATTCGACCCGGTTATCAACCCTACACATACTTTCGATGGATTGCAAACAATTTATAGAGTAATGCTCGCCATTGAGAATGATGGCGGCTGTAAAGACACAGCTTGGGAGGATATTTGTTACCACGATACGATTTTCGTATTCCTACCCAATGCTTTTTCGCCCAATGGTGATGGAATCAATGACGAATTAGACTGTCAACTCTATGGTGCAACCGAAACAACTGTATATATCATGAATCGATGGGGAGAAATTGTTTTTGAAAGCAACGCGACATCCCAACGCTGGAATGGCGATTCCGCTGGCAAACCTTGCCCTGAAGGAGTCTATGCTGTTGTAGTTAAATTCAGAGGTCATCATCAAGCAAAACGCGTTTTGTCCACCTCTGTTACATTGTTACGACCCAAATCATAATTATTACCGAAATTCGCCACATGTTTAGCGCGAATTGGATTTATAATGCATGGGCAGATCATTTGCGCCAGGCACTGAACGGTGGCTGTTTTGAGGGCGGGCTGAGTTTTGACAAGGACACGCTTTATCTGCGATTCGCGAGCAACAGCAAGGCTTATTTTACCCTAGAAATCAAATTTCTTGATGGGCACTTGATGATACTAACCAGCGACCGCGTTTTTGATAGCACCGATTATAGAAAAGGTATCGTCCAGTTCAAGGAAATCGAGAATCAACCCATTTATAAAATCGTGAATAACCCATCAGATCGATGGATTTGTATCATTTTCAGCAATCGAATGGAGCTTTGGTTTAAGGGATTTGGCAAATATGGCAACGTATTATTAAGAAAACCTCAATCTCCTGAAACATTGCAAATATTTAGACTATCGCAAAAATCAGATTGGGAATTCCAGTATCCTGATATCACAGAAAATCATGGTCAGTTTGAGCCATTGCAAGAAGTTCAGCAGATTGAGTTATCCAATGAGACAGAGATAAACCTTGTTAAAATTGGCGATCTCCCCTTTTCAATCCCAAATTTGGTTGAAGCGCAATTGCAGTTCATAAAAAAGTACTATTTCTACCAAGCCAAGCAAAACATAACGAGCAACTTAGAGAAAAAACTAAAACACCTCAAAAAGATTCTTTTGGAGGCAAACAAACGACTTGCAGATATTGAGAACCGACGAAGCAATAAGGAACTAGGGGATTTGATTCTTACAAATGCACATTCGATTAAACCTGGGCTAACGAAAGCATTAGTAACGGATTATTACACGGATCAACGCATTTGGATCAAGCTAAATCCGGAATTGAACGCGGCGGAAAATGCAAGAAAGTACTACGGCAAGGCGAAAAATGAATTCATCGAAATTTCCAAATTGCAAGAACAAGTGACAGTCACGAAGAAATCTTTGGCGCAGATGGAGACTTCTTTAAATTCGGCCCTCTCGGCCACTGAATTCAAATCATTAAAGCCATTACAAAAATCAAATGTTGGTAAGTCAGAGCCCAAACAACCCGATACCCTACCCTATAAAATTATTGAATTTCAAGGCTTTACGATTTGGATTGGCAAGAATAACAAGGCCAACGACCAAATGCTAAAGCTATGTCTGAAAAATGATCTCTGGCTTCACGCGAAGGATGTCGCCGGTTCCCATGTGATTTTACGCAAAAAAGGCGCTGAATTCCCTCAGGTTGTGATTGATTTTGCCGCACAACAAGCGGCGAAAAACTCCAAAGCCAAAACACAACATGTGGTTCCGGTGATAGCTACCTTAAGAAAGTTTGTATCCAAGCCCAAAAATGCCGCTTTTGGCGAAGTAAACGTAATAAAAGAAGAGATTGTAGATGCGTTTTTGAAATAATTCAACTCATTTATAATGAGTAAATTAAATAATCTAACTTATACAATAAATTTACTATTATCAAACCGCCATCTTGTGCTTCCAGCGGCGATGGCTCCACAGCCAAATATGGGGTTGATTTAAGATTTCTTTCTCCGTGTGATTGGCAATCAACTGGGTAATTTCTCCGTCCTTAGTCGACTTTGGATCCAAGCAAATCGGAATTGTATGCGCTTGATAATACCCTCTTTTGATTTTAGAAGAACTCAAATAATACACCGGCCAATTCAATTTCTTTGCGATTTTCTCAGCCCCCATCATAAAGGCGGTATCCTGACCCAAAAAATCAACCCAAGCCGCACCTTTTCCGGAGCTCGGATTTTGATCACCGATAAATGCGTTTACCGTCACCACTTCTTTGTTGGCATCCAAAACCCTTAGCGTCAGCTCCATTGGGATCGGACTCGCGCCAAACTTAGATCGTACCAAAAACATCAAACGGTCGAACCCAGGATTACTCAACGTTTTATAAAGGCACTGAACCCTTTGCGGGCAAACGATTTGCGACATCAAGCAGATCCATTCCCAGTTGCCACAATGACTCATTACGATGATGGCGCTTTTGCCTTCTTTATACAAATTATCGAATTCATGTTGGTCAATATTAAGCACCCTTTCCCGCATCTGTTTTTCCGAAATCGACATACCCTTAATGGTTTCAACGAATAAATCCGATAAATGGATATAGTACTTCTTTTCGATCGTTTTTCTGTCGCTGTCCGATAGCTCTGGGAAACTGTTTTTCAGGTTGTCCCGAACGACTTTAACCCGATACCCAAACACATGATAGAGCAAAAATCTCATTCCATTTGATATTCCGTATAATGCCCAAAATGGCAACAAGGAAATTAATTTCAACCATGGCCAAGCCAAAAACTTAAAGGCAGTATTCCCTTTTGGAACCGGGATTCGCTTCATGGTCAATAGCTGCATAACTTATAAATAGTTAAATTGTTGTCCAGCTTTCAAGGATTTTACCGAATGATACATCAATTGAATACAACTCTCGATATCTGATGCATGGACGGTTTCAACGGTGGTGTGCATATACTTCAATGGCAGGGAAATCAAAGCAGAAGCCACGCCCATACCTGAATATGCGAATGAATCGGTATCGGTTCCAGTACTACGACTCACGGCATTGCGTTGGATTGAGATTTCATTGTCTTTTGCCACGCCAATAATCAGTTGTAATAAGTTATTCTGAACCGCTGGCCCGTATGTCACCACTGCCCCTTTTCCACACTTACAATCACCCTGAATCTTCTTGTTGTACAACGGAGAATGGGTATCATGGGTTACATCGGTAATAATGGCAACATCTGGCTGAAGTCGTCTTGAAATCATTTCCGCCCCACGCAACCCAATTTCTTCTTGAACGCTATTCACTAAATACAGTGTAAATGGTAAGTTATCGCCCTTTTCAGATAGAATTCTAGCCACCTCTGCAATCATGAATCCGCCCATGCGATTGTCCAATGCCCTACCCACCAAAAAATTCTCGTTCAACCAAAAACAATCCGCTTCAAAAACGGCGACAGATCCTACATGAACTCCCAAAGCTTCAACTTCTGCTTTCGTGGAACAACCCAAATCGATAAAGATATTTTCTTGTTTGGCTTCGGGGTTTTTATCTGGGCGAACGTGAATTGCCGGCCAACCAAATACCCCTTTCACTATTTGTCCGCCTTCACAATGAATATTGCATCGCATCGAAGGGGCGATTTGAAAGTCAGAGCCCCCATTTCGAATGACATAGAGATAGCCATCATCGGTAATATAATTGACAAACCAAGAAATTTCATCGGCATGCGCTTCCAAAACAACTTTGTACGGCTGACCTGGATTCACGATTCCAACTGCAGTTCCGTAAGTATCTAGAAGCGTTTCTTGGATATACGGTTTAATATAATCCAACCAAATTGATTGTCCGGAATGTTCAAAGCCCGTTGGACTGACATTGTTCAAGTATTTTTCTAGGAAAGCTTTTGATTCATCTCTCATAATGCGAAGTTATTCATTCTCTATTATCTCTCGACAACATTTAATCGACAAAATGAAGTTGAAAAAAACCTTAAAATACAGTAGGTAGAGAACTATTTGATGATTTTACACTTACTTCGTATGGCGTTCAAGTTTTTACTAGAAGTAATATATAAACCCAATAAACATAGGTTTGAGCATAAAAAAAGCCCCAAATTTCTTTGAGGCTTTTGGTGGGAGTTGAGGGGTTCGAACCCCCGACCCTCTGCTTGTAAGGCAGATGCTCTGAACCAGCTGAGCTAAACTCCCCTTTCTTGATGTTTTTACGGGATTGCAAAATTAGCATAATTATTGAATTTTCAAAAGATACTACCCAAATAATTGAGATTTTTGAACCCAAATTTCACCCATGGGACTATTCAATTAAAAATTAGTGACAAAACTCTAGAATTAAACACACAAAAATCGAACAGAATTTCCTACACCCTGTTGTGAATTTTGTGCGGCGCGAAGCTTCAATATGAACGATTTATGCAACTTTACATCTGTTAATAAAGTTCCGAAGCCCTTTTACAAATTAATTCATTCATTTAATTCCATAGTGCTTTTACAATAAACATACTCCTTATATTTGTAATAAGCGATTAAAACAATCAAATGGGAATTAAAGGGAAATTCGAAAAACAATTAACGGGATTGGCGGAAGCCACTAAAGCAATGGGGCACCCTGCTCGTATTTTGATATTGAAACATCTATTGGAAAATGGACCCAGCTCATGTCAAGACATTGTTAATCAACTCCCCTATTCCCAAAGCACCGTTTCAGGCCATTTGCAGAAGTTAAAAGACGGCAAATTGATTAAAATGAAGCCTGTAAAAACCTCAAGTGTCTATTCTATTCATATGGAATCGATAGAAATGATTCACAAAGAATTGGCAGATATATTTAATTTAAGATCAGAGTCTGTAAAGCAGATGTCGTTGTTCTAATACAACCATGTTTATCCACTAAGGCACCCATCAAAACGCTTTTCAATCAAATAGTTGCGTAATAAACCCAGTGAGTAATTTTGGCTCTACCCAGGTGCTTTTGGGAGGCATTATTAGTCCCTGATCTGCAACTTCCATTACTTGCCCAAATGAATTCGCGGGCAAAACAAAAGCGCAATCGTATTTCCTCTGCTCGATCATAGATTTGATTTCAGAAATCGGGGTATCTCCACGCATAAATGCCATTCGATCATCCTTACCACTATCTCTAATGCCAAACATGGACGGGAACATCATCGTTTCAATCCGATTCACCTCCAATTTACCCACCGCGTCGGAATCGGAATCGCAATCACCAAGTTCTACAATGAAATCTCCTCTTCTGCTGATGATTGCCACTTTATTGGCAGCCAAAATTGCATCGTTCATTAATTGTGTTGGCGAAAAAGAGAGACCCAAGTTTTGTAAATGCATTTCAATATCCACATCACCCACATTTTTAAGTAAACGATGAAATGATTTGATTAGTAGTTCATCACGATCCATTATCAACGACATCACACCTTGAGTGTCCGACTTTCCTGTATTAAGTAGATATTCACTCACAGCAGCCATACGATGATGTCCATCGGCAATGTACAATGATTCCAATTCTTCAAGGGAATCTGTCACCGATTTGGATTGTTCTGGATTCAACTTCCAAAGTGCATGCTCAAATCCCTGAGCACAAATTGTTTTGGCTACTGGGGTTGGTAGTTCGAAATGATGTAAACTATCCAGAAGCAGAAGTGGCAATTTGTTTGACAAAAGAACGGGCTCAGCGAGACTATTTAAGGCTTCAACTTGTTTCGCAAGTCGATGACATTTATTTTCAAGAACATTTTCGTGTTTTTTCACCGAACCACCCAAATAAGAAGCAGCAGAAACCGAGATAACCACACCGCGAAGAGGTCTCGCACTCGGTTGCTTTTGCTCATACAAATAAATGGCGGGACCTTGTTTTACAACCTTACCCCTATCAATCAATGCGTTCAAATTTTCTGCACTCTGTTGGTAAAATCTATCCGTACCCTGTTCGATACTCGCATCAACGTATTGAGGCTTTACCACACGGATAAAGCTATTTGGGTTTTCCTTAGCCAACGACTCCAAAATAGGTTGAGGCAACTTACCTGAGCCATACGTAGGCACCGATTGTTGCATTTCTTCGGACGGAATCAATGAAGAAAATGGAAATACCCGAATCACTGCGATCTATTATTTAAAAAACGAAGTAATTCTCTCAGCAAGCTCTATCCCTACTCTCTCCTGGGCTTCCTTGGTACTTGCACCAATATGGGGAGATAAACTACAGTTGGATTGGCTTATCATCAAATCGTTGGTTGGTGGTTCATTGACAAACACATCCACACCCGCCGCAGAAATATGTCCGCTCGACAACGCATCAGCCAAAGCCTGCTCATTGACAACGCCACCGCGAGCACAGTTGATTAAAACCGAGCCTTTCTTCATCATGGCAATGTTCTCCGCATTCATCACCTCTTCGCTACCAGGGGTATGCAAAGTAATACAATCTGATTGAGATAAAACCGTTTCCAAAGACTGACCCTTTAGCGTCAATTTGAAATTGTTTGCTTTATAGGCATTCGACAATGATACAACCACGTCGAATTCTCTTTGTTTATAATCGTAAACGAGTACTTCCATACCCAATCCAATCGCCATTTTGGCAACCTCTTGACCAATTCTACCAAAACCGATGATACCCAATTTCTTGCCCATCAACTCAAAGCCTTCAGAATACACCTTTTTCATTTCTTTAAACCCATCGATACCATTGGTTGGCATTTCACGATTGGCTTTGTGCAAGAAACGCGATAAAGAGAATAAATGCGCGAAGACCAATTCAGCTACAGAACGACTGCTTGCGTTGGGGGTATTCACAACTGAGATATTTTTTAGTCCGGCTGCTTTGATATCGATATTATCCAAACCAACACCGGCGCGAGCGATCAATTTTAAGTTTGATGCATTGATGATATTCGCATTGACTTTTGTCGCACTTCTCACGATCAAAACATCGTATTCATTGATTTTATCGGCCAATTCCTCTTGAGCGATTTTTTGTGTAATTACTTCAAAACCTGCGGCTTCTAATATCGATTTGCCTGCAGCGTCTATCCCGTCATTTGCTAATATTCTCATGACGCAAAAGTTTCCATTACATTCACCAACGCCTGAACACTTTCTAACGGCAAAGCATTGTACAAGGATGCACGATAGCCGCCTACACTTCTGTGACCTTTTAATCCAGACAAATTCACTTCCTTACAAGCTGCATTGAATTTCTCTTCCAAACCAATATGCTCTTCTTCAAAAACAAAGCAAACATTCATCTGACTGCGATCTTCAACAGCCGTAGTTCCTTTGAAATAAGGACTATTGTCGATGGCGTTATATAACAAATCCGCCTTTTCTTGATTCCGCTTAGCCATACCCTCTACTCCACCCGCGCTCAACATCCATTCCAAGTTATATTTGGAAACAAGGATTGGAAAAACCGGCGGAGTATTGTACATACTGTCGTTGTCGGCATGGATCTTATATTTCATCATGGTTGGGATATGCCTGTCCGCCATTTTTTCGTACATATCCTTTTTGATAATCACCAAAGTGACACCAGCAGGGCCCATATTCTTTTGCGCTCCGGCGTAAATCATAGCGAACTTTGACACATCTACGGGCTTTGAGAAAATGTCAGAGCTCATATCGCAGATAAGCGGCGTATTGCCACAATCAGGGAATTGCTTGATCTGGGTACCAAAAATCGTATTGTTGCTTGTGCAATGGAAATAATCGACATACTGAGGCACTTGGTAGTCCTTAGGTATAAACGAATAGTTAGACGCTTTGCTGGAAGCAACCACATTCACCTCACCATATCCTTTGGCTTCAATCAATGCACGATTGGCCCATGTTCCAGTATCCGTGTAAGCGGCCTTGGTCTTTAAAAAATTCAATGGGATTTGAAAAAACTGAGTGCTGGCACCTCCTTGGAGAAACAAGACATCGTAATCATCGGGCACGCCCAACAAAGTTTTTACGAGGTTCGAGGTGTCCGCCATTACTTTTTCAAACTCTTTTCCTCTATGGGAAACTTCCAAGATACTCAAGCCAGTTCCGGCGAAATTCTTGATGTCCTGAATGCTTTTTTCAAAAGCACTCTCCGCCAAAATGGATGGACCGGCAGAGAAATTATGAATCTTTGACATAGTGTGTCTAAACAGTTACAATTTTACGCGTATAATTGCGGCGAAACAAGTAAATGACATTGTCAAACCATAAAGGAATCGTACTATTTATCCTATTTCTTTCCACCATTTGCTGCTACGGTCAGTATGATGGTTTGGAGGGCGATACGAAGAAGAAGCCCACTCCTTCTAAGGTGACTGATACCAACCAATCAAGCCGAGATACTCAACTCATTGATGATTACCAATTTTCTTCGTCGTTTAAGGACAAAATCGAACCGTATAAAGCCATTGAATTCATGACCAATGGAAGTAATAACAACTTCTATCTATCATTCGATCCACAGGCAGGTTATTGGTGGAATCAGAGAATTTTGCTAGGCGGCGGTATCCATGCTGGGCTGGCATCAAACCACGCGAGTTTTGGGGGATTTGGATTTGCTCGATTGACATTAAACAAAATCTTTATCCAAGGTGAATATCGACATCTAAATACGAATATCACAAACACTATGGATCGACAATGGATTGGATCCCCTATTATATGCATAGGTTATTCATCTAGCGATGATATGTCGAGCTGGGTTTCAATTGGCCTCTCAACCAACAGAGCTTATTCAGAAAACATGCCCTTAGGCGCTTTTATCTACCGCTTTGGCTATAAATTCTAATTCGGAAATTTAGAATACCCACTTCAGCAATACCCAAGGCATCGCACCCGCTAACAACAATAACGCTGCGATCAACATCATCAGACCTTTGTCGTTGTATTCTACCGCTGTGTCATCACCATCCACTTTCACCAAGAAAGCATGCTTGATAAACTTGAAATAGTATCCAATTGATATCGCGGAGCCTAACAAGCCTACACCTACCAACCAAGGTGATGATTGCCAAGCAAAAGAGAACAGATAGAATTTGGCATCGAAACCGGCAGAGATTGGAATTCCAGCCATCGACAATACACCGACAACCAGCGCGAAGGCCACCCAAGGAGAGCGTTTTGATAAGCCATTGAACATATCAAATCCCACAGGATTCTTTTCAGAAGCACTTTGATGCGAAATCAAGAACACCAGCACACTTGCCATGGCATAGGCAAAGCCATAATACCACAAAATCCATGTTTTAGATTCATCGAGGATCAAAAGGAACATCACCAAGTAACCGGCATGAGCGATACTACTATAGGCCAAGGTCCTTTTGACACCGTTTTGAACCAATCCAGCAAGGTTGCCCCAAACGATGGTAATCATACCCAAAATACACAACCAGCCACTCCAGGTATTGTGAATGCCACCGAAGGTTGACAATAATTTATTAAAAGCCACAAAAGCGGTGATTTTTACTATGGTTGCCATGAACACAGTGGTTCTATTTGGACTTCCTTCGTAAACATCGGGTGCCCAAAAGTGAAATGGCGCTGCAGCCACTTTAAACAACAAGCCTACGCTCATTAGAATCAATCCCGCATTGATCAATGTTGGGATTGGCATCCCTTCCATAGCATGCATGAAACTGGGTTTGATACCCATCATCTCCAATTCCAAAGAACCTGTACCACCATAAATAAAAGCTGTACCCAACAAGAATATCCCTGTTGAGAAAGCGCCCATCAAAAAGTATTTGAGTGATGCCTCATTGGAAGCCAAACTCTCTTTGTTTGATCCTGCCAACACATATAGCGGGATCGACAACACTTCAATACCTAGAAACAGTATCACAATGTGTTGATATGCAATCATCATGAATGCACCACAAAGGCTAAACATAATCAATCCCAATTGATCCGTTCCTAAATTATCGTTCTTTCTAAAAGCAAATACAATCACGGCAGAAATAAACGCCAGAAGCGATGCAAACATGTGCTCAGAATACCCAAACAGCATCATATTCGCAGGTACCCAAGATTCCAAAATGACAAAGCTGCAAAGGCCTTTGGCATTACAAAATGAACAGATTGAGGAGGCCATCAATGCCACCACTGCCAAGTTTGAAAAAGAAGATTCCTTCTTGTTGAGTCCTAAAAATAGAAGAACTACGGCGGCGAAAAATGTAATAAATAATGCGATCATGACAATACTCCTTTAGCTTCAGAAACCCATGTAACTATTTGTAAGATACTCGAATGCACCACATCGATAAACATCTGGGGTACAAATCCAATTAACAATACCGCAACGGATAAAATTCCAAAAGCGACATATTCATTCCATTTTAGCGATAAAACCTCATGCTT
>NSIB01000044.1 GCA_002737625.1 Flavobacteriales bacterium
GGAAGAATCCACTGCGTCGCGATGTTTTAAGTTCGCCGAAATCTCCTCCAACGTCACCGCATCGCCTTTGGCCACCAACTCCGCAAAGCGTCGCTGAGCCCTCACCTCAACCGAGGCCGTCATGAAAATCTTTAATTCCGCATCCGGAAACACTACCGTTCCGATATCCCGACCATCCATCACCACGCCTTTTCTCGCTCCCATTTGCTGTTGCAAAAACACCAACTTATCGCGCACTGCTTGGATTTTCGCTACTTCACTCACTTTCGATGCAACCGCAATTGTGCGAATTTTATTCTCCACATTTTCACCGTTCAACAACACAGAAGACGCCCCTGCATCGTTCACATCAAACTCCACTGTTACTTGAGCCAACGCTTGTTCCACTTGAGAAATATCATCCAAATTCACCGAATGACGCATCAAATACAACGTCACCGCGCGATACATCGCCCCGCTATCGATAAAAACATAATTCAACGCCGAAGCCATCGCTTTCGCCAAAGTCCCTTTCCCGCAGCTACTGTAACCGTCTATTGCGATATTGATTTTCCTCTGTTCCAATTTATTACAACTCAGGGATTCCGGGACAAGGCGTATGATTTAACTGAACAAAGGCTACAGTTCTTTTCTTTGAAAACCGATTGGGATCGATGATGATGGAAAACATATTTGAATTCTGACTGCTGAAATAACTCGCACTGGAATAAGTAATATCCAACTTGGCCATTTTAAACTTCAAACCCCAGCCAAATCCCGCAGTACCCCGCCGTACATCGGTAATCATTTCTTTTCTTCTTTGTTGGCTGTACCCAAAATAAATGCCGAAATTCTTACCCAAAGCCAATTCCGTACCCACCGCTAAATGTCGACCCAACTTCTCAGCAAACTTGGCCTCTTGAGGCACTACCGTTTGTCCGTTAATATCGATCTGACCGTTGCTATTTAGATACTGATTGTAGGTCAAATCCCATTTTTGTAAACTATGCGCCACCAAATGAAATTTAAAAGGCATGTGTTTGGGCATGATTGCCACAGCGGCTTGAATATTAAACGGCAACGGCTCTCTGCCTGCATCTTGATAACTCATCACTTGGGCACCGAGGTTTTTGATTAGCAATCCGGCCGAAAGCGTAGAATCCTTTTTGATATGATTGAGGCCCAAATTGGCATACACGCCACTGGAAATAAAGGGTCCTAGAATGCTGTAAACCATCCCCAGCTGGGCACCAAATCTGAGCTGAGGTGAGAGCGCCATCGATCCACCCATTCCGATATTGGTTTCATTTGCCACCAATTTCAAGGTGGGATTTCCACCTGCATCGTAACCATCCATACTACCGTAGTCGATGTGCTGCGCAAAGCCATGTAGCGAAATTTTCCTGCCCGAAAGAGTTACATTCCCTATTCCAAAAGCGGCATTTGCCGAAAAAACGCCCGGGAGAATGGTGCCTGCGCTAAGGCCTGCTTTGAAACGATGTTCATCGGAGAGTAACGCCGGATTGTTGGTGGTTTGAAGGATATCTGATGAGGGTTGTGATATCAAATAACCGCACCACGCCAATGATTTACTGTGCATTGGAATGTCCAAAATCCGAAAAACGCCTTGCGATCCGGTTTGGGCCGAGGCCTTGGCCGAGGCCAGCACACACAAGAAAATCAGTAAGCATTTGGGCATGAGCAACAAATTTAGTTCAAGAACGAGAACTCCAAGCGGATATTTTACCGAAATTTGTACTTTCCATGATGACGTCTCTTTATCGAAATCCCTCAGAAGTTCCAAAGATTTCACCCCTAGTGATCACACAAGGCACATTTGACGGGGTTCATCTGGGTCATCAAAAAGTGCTAAAACACGTTGTTGATTTAGCCAGGGAACAACACACCCAAAGTTTACTAATCACCTATCATCCGCACCCTAGATTGGTTGTAGAACCAAATAACAGGGAACTTCGAATGCTTTCGAGCATTGAGGAAAAAGCCGAAGCGGTATTTGCCTTGGGCATAGATTACGTATTGATTCTTCCGTTTACCCAAGAATTTTCTCAACTATCACCCGAAACATTTGTCGCCAATATATTGGTAAAACAACTCAACGTTCATACCATTGTCATCGGTTACGACCACCACTTTGGCATACACAGAAGTGGCGATTTCAATACCCTAATTCGTTTAAGCAAGCAGTTCAACTTCGCAGTTCAGGAAATTCCAGCCTCCACCATCGATGAAATTGCCGTTAGCAGCACCAGAATACGCAAAGCGCTATCAAACAGCTCTTTATACGATGCAAACCAACTCATCGGACGTCCATACCAACTAACTGGTACAGTGATTCACGGCAAACAATTGGGCCGAACCATTGGATTTCCCACCGCAAATATTCACATCAACGACCCCTACAAACTCATTCCATCGTTTGGTGTTTATGCGGGGATTTGCCTAGTAGAAAACAAACGCTTTAAGATGGTTTGCAACATCGGCGTAAGACCCACGGTGGACGGCGAAAATATTAGCATCGAAGCGCATTTGTTTGATTTTGATAAAAACATCTACGGCGAGCACCTTACCCTGTTTTTGGTACAGTATTTGAGAAATGAGAAGAAGTTCGATTCAATCGAAGCCTTAAAATCTCAGATCTTACTTGATGCGCAACAAGCCCAAAATTTGGTTAATTTGGACTAAGACTTTCGTCTTTGTGTTGATGCTCGCTTGCAGCAATTTCGCCATCGCACAGACGGAAGACGAAGAAGATTACGGGGAAGAAGAAGGCGATTGGATCATTCAAGATTCACTCTGGGAGCATAGCACCGACACACTTGCTTATTACTACGAAGAGGGCGAATTTATGATTCCCGGCATGTTGCCCGAATATGATTTCTATGCCTTTTGGGATACGATGCACGTGGATGCATACCGCTTCGATTTACGCAAACTGCAAGAGGCCATTCCAATCAATATCCTAGATATGGATTGCGATTTCGCCATGCCCATTTATGGCAGAACAAATTCCCCATTTGGTTGGCGGCATGGTCGTGCGCATACAGGCATCGATTTACAACTCAGAACCGGAGATTCCGTTTACTCAGCATTTGACGGAGTAATCCGTATGAGCAAATATTACAATGGCTACGGCAACTGTGTGGTGATAAGACATTTTAACGGCCTTGAAACACTCTATGGCCACCTCAGCAAATTGGAACACAAACCTGGAACATTGGTAAATGCAGGCCAACTCATTGGATTGGGCGGTTCCACGGGCCACAGCACAGGGCCTCATTTGCATTTTGAAATACGATTCCTAGGAAGACCCTTGAATCCCGCCGCCGTTATTGACTTTCCGAATGAAACCTTAAAAAGCGACACCCTGTTGATTGCTTCCAATTTATTTCAAATGCCATACACTCCATACTATGGCAAAAAACGACGGGGATCCTATCGCAGCGGGCGTTCGCGGTCTAGCAAAAGCAAGCGAAGAAGATATTCCTATGAAATTAAAATAGAAGAAGTGTCTTCATCGTTATACAGAGTATAAAAGGATTGATCCGATTCAACTATTTTTGTACTTTCTGTGAGCATTCAAGTTAACAATTTATCCAAGAAATACGGCCAACAATTGGCGTTAGATAGTATTTCATTTTCCATTCCATCAGGAGCAGTCGTGGGATTTCTAGGCCCCAATGGCGCGGGAAAATCCACAACAATGAAAATCCTCACCGGCTACATTCCTGCCACCACCGGCAATGCATCAGTTTGCAAATTGGACTTGGCTGAACACAGTTTAGAGGTGAGAAAACTGGTGGGCTATCTTCCCGAACACAATCCATTGTATTTGGATATGTATATCACAGAATACTTGCTATTTGCTGCAGGCATTGCAGGTGTAAAGAATACTAAGAAAGCCTTAGAAATGGCCATCGAGTTAACACAACTCGGTCCTGAAAGAAATAAGAAAATCGGACAGCTATCCAAAGGATACCGTCAGCGCGTTGGGCTAGCACAAGCACTCATCCATGACCCCAAAGTTCTCATCTTGGACGAACCCACATCAGGACTCGACCCCAATCAAGTGGTTGAAATAAGAAATGTGATCAAAAATTTGGGCAGCGAAAAAACCGTTCTTTTGAGCACCCACATCATGCAAGAGGTAGAAGCCATGTGTAACCGCGTGATTTTAATAAACAAAGGAAAAATTATTGCAGACGATACGTTGGAAGGCCTCAAAAATACTGCGCCATCAGACAGTTTAGAGACCATTTTTAGAAATTTGACAAGCCATGTGGGAAGTATTTAAAAAGGAAATTCGCAGCTTCTTGGGCTCTTTCATTGCCTATATTGTAATGGGGGTCTTCCTGGCAATCACCGGACTGTTCATGTGGATCATCAAAGGGAATAACGTCCTTGATTTGGGGGTGGCTAGCCTGCAAGTGATGTTCAATATCGCACCATATATTCTGATTTTTTTGGTTTCAGCCATCACAATGCGAAGCCTCAGCGAAGAAAGACGATTGGGAACGATAGAAATTTTGACCACACGTCCCGTTAGCGACCTTTCCATTTTATTGGGGAAATATTTGGCCGCAGTTGCATTGATCGTCTTCACACTTTTACCTACCCTATTCTATTATTATACGATTCAACAGTTAGCCGATCCATTGCAGGGCACTGATGCCGGTGCAACTTGGGGGTCTTATTTTGGATTGATCCTTCTTGCCGCCAGCTATGCCAGCATTGGCTTATTTGCAAGTTCTCTTACGGACAATCAAATCGTTTCTTTAATCATTTCCATGGTATTGTGTTTTTTTTGGTATGGCGTATTAAGTTTATTGGGCGACATCAAAGCCTTGGACGCCATCGGCAAGAGCTTGGAATGGTTTAGTCTTGATTTTCATTATCAATCCATCAGTCGCGGTGTTCTTGACACCCGTGATGTAATATATTTCTTTGGATTCATCGCCGCCTTCTTAGGGGCAACAAAAATTGCATTTGAAAGCAGAAAATGGTGATGAAAAAGTACGGAGCACGCATTCAATCCATCCTTGAATTCACCACATTGTTGGTAATCGTTGTAGTAGGCAACATCCTTGGGAATTTCTATTACCTACGCATCGATTTAACAGAGGAAAAAAGATACACCCTCAGCGAAACAAGCAAAAAACTAAGCAACGAGCTCAAAGAAAAATGTTATTTCCGACTCTATCTGGACGGTGATATGTCGGCCCGATTCAAAAACCTTCGCAATGAAATCCGCGATATGGCCTATGAATTTCGCGAACTAAGCGGCAGAAAAATCGAAATCGAAATTATCGACCCCTTTGAAGACAAACAATTATCTGAAGTCAGTAGCATATTAGATGATTTTAACCAACGCGGTGTGATGCATCAGCGCGACATTGAAGGTGAGGGTGGAAATAGCACTACCATCAAGAATATCATTCCGGGTGCGGAAATGATGTACGCGGGAAAGACAGTGGCAATCAACTTCTATGAGCACGATGTGGCTTTGGATGCCGATAACAATATCAAAAGAGCTATCGACAATGTAGAATATGAAATCGCGAATGGACTAAGGCAGTGCACATTAGAAAAACCAAAGAAAATTGCCGTTGCCGATGGTTCTGGTGAAATGATTGATAATCGTGTGGGGGATTTTGCTGCTGAACTAGGAAAGTATTACGATGTTTCTGCATTAAATATCAATGTTGCAGACCCAAAATCAGCGGAGCCTTTCACCGACAAACTAAAGTCTATCAGCAACCCCGAAGAAATGGGCAGCGTTTTGATGAATAGTTTGCAGCAGCGCTTGAACAACAATGACTTGTTACTCATCATTAAACCAGCAAAAGACTATTCTCCTGCTGAACTCTATTTAATTGACCAATTTCTATTAAAAGGAGGCAAAGTCATTTGGATGATTGATCCGGTACATGTGGAAATCGATAGTTTTGAAACCCACAGTTCCATTGCTGCGATGGACAATCAATTGGAAAATATCAACGCATCGCTGTTTCATTACGGGGTAAAACTGGAATCTACACTTTTGATGGATGCCAATTGCAACCAAATCCCAATCCCCGTAGGCAACCGCCCCGAGATGATTGATTTTTATTATTTCCCAGTTTTTATGTCGGTTGGCTCCCCTCACATTATCAATAAAAACGTAGGTCCAGTTTGGGGTCAATTCCCAGCAACACTTGCCACCAAATCAAAAACGGATCTCAACGTAACACCATTATTGAGCAGCAGTCCTTATACAAAAACCATTCAAGCACCGGCAAACGTGGATTTAGAAAATGCGTACATGCAATCTAGGGACGATCGATTCAGGAGCACCTTGAGAGGCGGTAGTAAAATAACAGGTGTGTTGATGGAAGGCAAATTCGAATCGCCATTCATCTACCAAAAACACTATACAGGACTCGCTTTCTTGACAAATGGGCAGAGCAAAATGGTAGTTATTGCCGATGGCGATATTGTGCGAAACGGAGTGAGTGGCAGAGGAGGAATTTACCCAACGGGGTACGACAAATTTACAAAGACTACATTTGCGAATAAGAAGTTTATGTTAAATTGTATTGACTACCTCATTGACGAGAACGGACTGATTGAGATCCGCGCCAAAGAAAAGACTTTAAGATTGTTAGACAGTGAGAAAACCCGATTGGAGCACACCTATTGGCAGTGGTTTAACATCATCGCACCACTTTTAAGTATGGTAATTTTTGGCTTAATCAATAACATCTATCGCAAACGAAAATACCAAATCAGATAACAAAATGTACGATTTCATAGAAGGCCCAATAGAATCGCTGAATCCAACTCACGTGATTATCTCCAACCAAGGGTTGGGATATATCGCGGCAATAAGTCTTACAACGTACGAGAAAATAAAGGGCCATAAAACAGCGAGATTATTTGTTGATTTGCTTTTTAAAGTGGAGAATCAAAGTCCGGTTTCCATGCATTTATTTGGATTTTCTGACCCTGGAGAAAGGCATATGTTCCGCATGTTAACCTCGGTTTCTGGCGTGGGAAATAACACCGCAATGTTGATGTTAAGTAGTTTAGAACCAGACGATTTGGCCGCAGCCATTGTCAATGGAAATGTAGGACTTTTAAAAAGCATCAAAGGCATCGGGGAGAAAGGTGCGCAGCGCATCGTATTAGAACTTCGCGATAAAATGATGGGGAAAAAATCCATGGGATTGGGGATGAATTCGGGTATGAGCGACAACTTTAGTGAAGCCCTATCCGCCCTTACTACACTGGGATATGTAAAAGCCAATGCAGAAAAAGCACTCATGAAAGTCAGCAAAGAATTGGGAGGCACCGCAACCATTGAAGAATTGATAAAAAATGCATTGAAAATATTGTAACTTGCAAGTTCACAAAAACACAAACGCCTATTCGCCACACCGCTACGCAACGTTTAGAAGTTTAACAGAATGAGATTTAATGGTCAATCCATAACCGCACGGATTCTGCGTGCAACATTCGGTGCGATGCTGTTGATATTATTGGCGGTAACTAACAATCCACTTTACGGCCAATTAGACACAAATAGTCTGCGGTACCGACTTCAGAAAAACGGAAATGCCGGATCCCATGTGGACCTCGATAATCCCGTTAAAACTGAATGGAGATACAACGCGAAAGCCAATCGTTATGAAGGTTTCCGGAATCTAGGATCACTCAGCTACCCTACTGGCGAAAGCATGTCGGTGACCGAGTATTTCCAAAAACAATCGAAAATCGAAAATGAGAAGTACTTCCGTGGGAAGACGCAGAGTGCTTATTCATTGGGAGGCAACAATAAGAGCGTAACGGATTTAATCAAAGCCGAATTAAACAACCCCACCGTTTCTAAGATTTTTGGAGAAGGAGGTGTTGATTTTCAGTTGAACGGATCTGCCATGGTAAAATTGGGCGGGAGTATGAACGTGAATCGAAATCCCAATTTTTCTAAACGCCAGCAAAAATATTTTGTCCCCGTTTTTGATCAACAGATGCAAATCAGCGCCAACGGAAGTGTAGGTGAATTTGTAAAATTGGGCATCAATTACGACACTGAAGCGGCATTTGAATTTGACAACCAGACAAACTTAGGATGGAAGGGAAAACCCGATGGCATCTTAAAAGACATACAGGTGGGAAATGTCAATCTGAACCTACCTACCCAATTAATCAAACCCGCAAATAATTTGTTTGGCTTTTCCAATACGATGCAATTTGGGAAAACCACCATCAAAACGGTCTTTAGCCAAAACAAGGGTCAAAGCACGGAGACTGTGCTTAAAGGCGGTGCGCAAATGAATGAATTCAAAATCACTGCGGACAATTACGACCAAAATAAACACTATTTCCTTTCTCAATTTTTTAGAGAAAGCTATAACAAATCGTTAGAAAATCTGCCCATCATTGCCAGCGGTGTGATTGTGAATCGAGTGGAAGTTTGGGTTACCAACAAAAACGCGAATGTAGAAACCCCGCGAGATATCTTGGCATTTCAAGATTTGGGGGAAGCAAAGCCTTTCAGACCCGCATTGGGAAGTTCGTCAGACCCCGCATCGGACAATGCCGCCAATAATTTATACGCAACCATTACAGGAGATCCGGATACGCGTTACACGGGAAAAGCGATAGACAGAATCTATGCAAACCTCCCCTATTTTGAGCAAACCATCGATTTCGACATGCTGAATTATGCACGTCAGCTCACGGACAAAGAATTTTCACTCAACCCCCAATTGGGTTATATATCTTTAAATCAACCCCTTAATAACGACGAAATTCTGGCGGTTTCGTTTGAATACACCTACGAAGGAAAAACCTATCAAGTGGGAGAATTTTCGCGAGACATCCCGCCGGGAAATCAAAAATTGATGTTCTTAAAAATGTTAAAGGGCAACACCATCAGAACAAAATTGCCAATGTGGAGCCTGATGATGAAGAACATCTACGCGCTTAACACTTATAGTTTGAGCTTGGAAGACTTCAAACTCAATGTCATTTATGCAGATGATACAACAGGTGGTGATTACAACTACTTACCCATTGGAAATGCAAATTGCCCATCACTCGTGAATGGCAATCCCCTGATTCGCGTTTTGGGACTAGACAAACTAAACCGTCAGCAAGAAGCAAAACCCGACGGGGTATTTGATGCGATCGAAGGATTAACTGTAAACACCCAATATGCCAGAATCATTTTCCCGGTCACTGAGCCCTTTGGTAATTACCTGCGGGAACAATTTAACGGTAGAAACGACTTAGGCGAATATTACTGCTACGATGCCCTTTACGATAGTACCAAATGGCTGGCCCAGCAGGATGTAAAACACAATAAATTCTTCTTACAAGGCAGTTATAAATCTAGCAACGGCGCAGAATTATTCTTGGGAACCACCAACTTACAACGTGGGTCAGTCCGGGTAACCGCCAACGGCAGACCGCTCACAGAAGGCATGGACTATGAAGTTGATTATGCCTTGGGTAGAGTGCGTATCACCAACCAAGGACTACTGCAAGGTGGAGCAGAAATTCGTGCCAGTGCAAACGGTCAGAGCTTCTTTAATATTCAACAGAAAACGTTGATTGGAGGTCGTGTAGAACACAAATTCAGTAAAAAGTTATTGGTGGGAGGAACCCTCCTTCACATGTATGAAAGGCCGCTGACTTCCAAAACGAATTTCAACGAGGAACCCCTGTTAAACACCATCATCGGCGCTGACATGGCTTTCAGCTCCAAGTCGAGGTTTATCACCAAAATGATCGACCAATTGCCGTTTTTGGAAACCAAAGAAGTCTCCAACATTACCGCTTACGCAGAAATCGCAAAGATATATCCTCACAACCACAAATCACAAGGAGGTCAGCGAGGCGTATCCAATTTAGAAGATTTTGAATCGGCAGAATTAACCAACGACGTAAAAACGGTAAGTAACTGGTACATCGGTGCTGTCCCTCAGAAACAAGAGGACAGATTCCCTGACACCAAAAATGCGGACCGACTGAACTGGATGAATCATCACGGCGCATTGAGTTTTTATACAATCGACAATCTTTTCTACCGCGACGTTGACATGCCCGATAACATCAAGAAAAGGGTTGATGCAATTCTGAGTGACCCCTTTCAGCGACAAGTAGACCAGCGTGAATTGTTTCCCCAGCGAAATTTCCCACAAGGAACGCCCACTATCCTACCCACCTTGGATTTGTTCTTCCGTCCCAAAATGAGGGGATTGTATAATTTCAACAGCAATCCAACAGAAGTCAATGCCAACGGAGAATTAATCAATCCAGAATTGAGTTGGGCTGGAATCACAAGAAAAATCGATCAAAATGATTTTGAAGCAGCCAACATAGATTACATCGAGATTTGGATGTTGGACCCAATGGCTAACAACCCCAACCTAAAGGGAGAATTTCTATTGCAATTGGGTAACGTAAGTGAAGACATTTTGCCTGACCGAAGAAAATCCTTCGAAAACGGACTGCCATCTTCTGCCAATGCGAGCAATGCGATAGATACCACTAATTACGCTTTTGTACCCGAAGGGCCACAGATCAACTTTGCGTTCGACAATAACAACGGAACACTCAAAGCACAAGATGTTGGATTGGACGGAATGGACGATGGAAATGAAAGATTGCATTTTGATACGGCATTTCTGAAACGAATTGCCACCAACTTTGGAACATCCACACAGTACTACCAGAATGCTTACCAAGATCCAAGCAACGACAATTATCGTCACTATTTGGATGGATTTTTCGATGGCGTAGATGCCGATATTATTGGCCGTTACACCAGAATTCAAGGACCTCAAGGCAATTCAAATAATGAGCAATACACCGGCAAATATGCTGGAATGCCTAAATCAACGACACCTGTCCCAAGCGATGAAGACGTAAACCGCGATTTTACTTTGAACCAAAGCGAAGATTATTTTCAGTATCGCATCAAAATCAATGCTGCCGACATGCAAATGGGCAGAAACTACATCGCCGATATCGTTAAGAATAATATCAAACTACGCAACGGGAAATCGCGCGATATCACTTGGTACCAATTAAAAATACCAATTCGCGAATTTGAAAAGGCCGTAGGAAACATCAGCGACTTCAAGAGCATCCGTTTTATGCGTATGGTAATGACGGGCTTTAACGATTCTGCCATTTTGAGACTGGGTTATATCAACATTGTAAAAGCCGATTGGCGCCGATATACCAACTCATTAAAAACTCCGGGGGTTATTGTACCTCAGGATCCTAACGATGGGACCAAATTCGTTGTGAGCACCGTGAATATAGAAGAGAACAGCAAACGATTGCCCATTGCCTATGTATCCCCCCCAGGCATCGTGAGAGTTCAAAACATGGCCAGCCTGGGTACTGTATTAGAAAACGAACAGTCATTGTCTTTGAAAGTATGCGATTTGAAAGCCGGTGATTCACGCGCAGCTTTTAAAACCACCACTTTTGATGCGAGAAACTACAAGCGCATGCAGATGTTTGTCCATGCCGAGGAAAGTCTAAACAACCCAGTTGCGGATGGCGAAGTATCTGCATTTATCCGTTTCGGAACGGACCTAACTTCCAACTATTATGAATACGAAATTCCCCTCAAATTAACGCGGGGGTTCGTAAACATGAATTCTGCCAATGCAGACAAATCTATTTGGCCCGATGATAATTTCATTGATATTCCATTTGATTCGCTTTATAACTTAAAAATCGTTCGACAGAATGCGGCGTGGCCAATGACCGCCCCTTTCATTCGCTTCATGGGTAAAGGGAAAATCACGGTCATGGGACTTCCTGATGTAAGCAATTTACGCGTCATGATGGTAGGACTGAAAAACAATTCAACCAGTCCCAAGTGTTTTGAAGCATGGTTCAACGAATTGAGAGTAAAAGAAATTGCAAACGAAGGTGGCTGGGCATCATTGGCAAACGTACAAATGCAATTGGCCGACTTTGGTCAACTGAATTTAAGTGGAACCGTTAGAACCATCGGATTTGGAGATGTAGACAAAAAACTGAACGACCGAAGTCTGAGCACTAACTTAAACTACGACATCGCATCAAACCTAGAATTGGGAAAATTCTTTCCTAAGAAATCAGGCGTTAGTATCCCCATGTATATTGGATATTCAGAGAGTTTTGTTAGACCAAAATATTTCCCTTTGAATCCCGATTTGGAAATGCAAAGTTATCTCTCTGCCCTAGCCGATGTAGCAACGCGGGCAGCAGTAAAAAAGGCAGCAGAAGAATACAACTCACTTTATAGTCTCAATTTCAACAATGTTAGAGTCGCCAGTGCGATGGGTAAAGCCCCAAAGCCATGGTCGCCCTCGAATTTTGTATTTGGATATAGCTACCAAAATAATTCGCGTCGCAATCAGCAGATCGAAGAGTACTTTTTGAAAACTACCCAAGCAACCATTGGCTATTCCTTCTCAAAAGGCACCAAGTATATCAAACCATTTAGAAAGATGAAGTCGAAGAAATTGAACCTCATCAAGGATTTCAACTTCAACTTTATTCCATCGAGCTTTAGTACACAGATCCAAGCGAATCGTTTGTACAGCGAAACACAATCCAGAAACAACAACAAGTTCATACAGGTGAATCCTAGGTTGTTCGACAAGAATTTTACCATTTTAAGGAACTTCAACACCAACATTCCACTTACCGAAAATTTAAAACTGAATTATACCGCCAACGTTTCATCTAGGATTCAGGAACCCTATGGCAGATTGGATAACGAGATTAAGTTGGATTCGGTGAAAAAGGAATTTTTATCCCTAGGCCGGACTACGAAGTTTTATCAAAACGTAAATGCCAACTACACGTTGCCCTTCAGCAAAATGAAGTGGACCCGTTGGATCAGTAGCACAATAACCTATACAGGCAGTTATGAATGGAATCAAGCACCTCCGGCATTTGCAAGTTTGGGCAATCGGATTCAAAATGGCCAAGACATCAACTTTGCAGGCCAGATGAATTTCACCCAATTGTACCAACAAATTCCTTGGTTGAGAGATTTGGAGAAACCAAAGCAACTTAAAACTGCTGTAAAAAAGGAAGGTGATGAAGCCCCTGTTTTCGAAAATGCACTTCAAAAGGGAGCCCCAACAACCAAAAAGGCCAACCCAGCCAAAGTGTTTGTGGGCAATTTAGTCGGTATGCTAAAAAATGCGAGCTTCAGTTATCAACTGAAAGAAAATACAGAAATGCCGGGCTTTGCATACAAACCTGATTATTTTGGCAACAATTTCAACCACATGCAGCCCGGATGGAAATTCGTGATGGGATTACAGGATCCAAATCTTAGGTATAAACTTGCTAATTTGGGTGCCCTAAAAACAGATCCACGTCAGTCCAACTTTTATCGAAACAATAAAAACCAGAATTTATCGGGTAACATTACAGTTGAACCCATTAAAAACTTCAGGATTCGATTGGATTTCTCTCGCAGTATGACGGTTGGAACACAAGCCGTTTTCAAATACGATGGATTCGCTTGGATGGATCAAGGCTTAACCCAAACGGGTAATTTTAACGTAACTGGGTGGTTCTTTAATACGCATTTCGTGAAAGATGACACTACGTCCGACAATCATACAAATCCCGTATTTGACCAATTCTTGAATAATCGTTATTCTACAGCAGAGAAACTGTCTACGCAACGGTTAGGTTATAACGGAATAGACACCGTAACCAAATTCCCAATCGGTTACAGCAAGAACTCGCAAGATGTTTTGGTGGGTGCATTTTACGCTTCTTATGCAGGGAAAAACCCTGGGTACTCAGATGTCAGCGGATTCCCTTCCATTCCCCTACCCAACTGGAATGTCAATTACAACGGCTTAACCAAAATTAAATTCTTAGGAAACCTCTTCAGCAATATCAACATTAAGCATGCCTATACCGGTAGATACAGCATAGGCAATTACACCCAAAATCTTAAATACCGAGCAGATGAAGTTGCGAAGCTCGGCAAAGACCTGACCCCAAAATATCAAATTGCCGACGCCACAATCACGGAAGGATTCTATCCATTGATTGGTGTGAATTTAACCACCAAAAATAATTGGACGGTTGGCGCAGAATACAAACGTTCTCGGACGCTCAAACTATTTGCCGCAAGTTTCAACCTTACAGAAATGCGCAGCAACGAATTCCAATTGAATGCCGGATATCGAACAACTGGACTCACATTGCCATTTAGAAAAAATGGAAGATGGTTATATATACCCAATGATTTTAGATTTGATTTAACCGTTTCGGTAACGGATAATGTTACAGTCATTCGCAAAGTAGATTTAAACATCAACAAATACACTGCGGGGATGAAGAATATAAGAATTAGTCCGAGCGTCACGTATCAAGTGAATCAAAAAATCAATTTGGCCTTGAAATATAATCGGGTGGTTATGGACCCTAAAGTTGCAAACCAGTTCTATACCGCCCTTACCGATTTTGGATTGGAAGTTCGATATACATTTAACTAATACCAAACGATTCAACCGATGAAGACGCTACTGAATTTCACCCTACTGTTTTTTGGAATCATTGGCAGTTTGCAAAGTCAGTTGATTCAAACAGGCAAATGGAGGACCCACCTAAGTTATAAGGATGTAAAAATTTGTGAAGCCACCCAGCGCTATATATATTCAGCATCAGATCAAGGATTCTTCCGAGTGATGATGAACTATGGCGACATGGAGAAACTGGGCAAAGATGAGGGATTTAGTGGTGTTGAAGTCACCGCGCTCACCTACAGCAAAAACCAAGATGCATTGGTGATTGGCTACAACGATGGCAACATAGATTTACTCATTAACGATAGGCAAGTTGTAAATATTCCTGGATTTAATTCTAAGCTATTACAAGGCGACAAACGCATATTACACATTTGTATCGAAGGAAATCAGGCGCTAATCTCAACCTACTTTGGACTGCTCACTGTGGATCTGATTTCTCATGAAATTAATGACAGTTACAGCAATATTGGCCCTAATGGCACTGCAATCCCCGTACTCTCTGCCGCAGTGGTGAAGGATTCCATTTATGTAGGAAGCGACAAAGGGGTGAGATCTGCAAAATGGGACAAATCAGTAAATCTCAACAATTATTTACAATGGCACTGGTCCTACCAAGGGACTGCCGCTCAAAACCTGTGCGTATTTGATGGCAAGTTACTGTTCGAAATGGACAGCGTGATTTTCGTTTTAGATCAAGGCAAAACCACAAACTACCTAACTGAAAAACGATTCGTAGCACGGATATGGAACAATGATAAAGGCACGCACATCGCTAGGCAAAGTGAAATAAGAACCATTTTAAATGGTGTTATCGCAGTAGAACCGGCAAACCTCATTGCGGGGGCAACCCAATTCAAAGACGGAATTTTTTGGTTCTGTACTGGCATCGGCCCCGGAATAATCAAAAAGGATCCCAATGGCGAAATCTCTTATATGCCCGATGGACCCGCCTACCCTTCCATTTTTAGGATGACCCAAAACGCTCCTCAAATTTTGGCAACCGGAGGCGGTGTGAGTAGCACATTTGGAAATACATTTAACAACGCCGGGTT
>NSIB01000045.1 GCA_002737625.1 Flavobacteriales bacterium
GAAATCATTTTTATCAATGCAGTAGCCCAGCTACCGCTACCTATGATGCCGATGGATTTTTTTTCAGTGTGCATGGTTTATTGTTGAAGTTGATTCTCAGCGAACAACTGCAAAAATACGATAGGATCAACAAATCCGTTCTAAAACGAATCGAACGCTTCGGATGATTTACTTTATGATTTGAGTTGCGTGGTTTTTTGTATCCACCTTCTCAATGATTTCAGCCAAGTTTCCTTGCTCATCAATCACAAATGTTGTTCTTGCGATTCCCATATACTTCCTACCGTACATGCTCTTTTCTACCCAAACGCCATAAGCCAAAGCCACCGCATTAGCGGTGTCAGCCAACAAGTCAAAGGGTAGGTTGTACTTATCAATGAATTTCTGGTGCTTGGCTTCGGTATCTGGGCTCACACCCAAAATAGAATATCCTTGCGCGATTAAGTCTTGGTAATTGTCGCGAAGACTGCAAGCTTCAGCAGTGCATCCGGGGGTGTCGTCCTTTGGATAAAAATATAATACCAATTTTTTGCCTGTAAAATGGCCAATCGACAATGTTTCGCCTTTCTGGTTGTTGGCAGAAAAGTTAGGGGCAGGGGTTCCAATTTGTAAATTCATGATAGTTTAACAATTTTAGTTTAATAGCGTTTTTTTGAGATTGCAAATTTCAGCCAAGTATCGCAACGAAAATCGCAACAGTGAAAGTAGTAATTATAATTTTTCCAAAATGAAATTTGTCATTCGTCGGTAGAGGTGATAACTCGCAGCTTTATCGCCAATGCCATGGTTTCGGTTTGGATATACCTCGCTATCGTACTTCGCCCCGGATTTAATCATCGCATTGATCATTTCGGCGGAGTTCTGCCAATGTACGTTGTCATCGCCAGTGCCATGAACCAACAAGTAATTGCCTTTGATGCCGTCCGTGAAATTCAAAGGCGAGTTGTTTTCATAGCCCAACGGATTGTCGATGGGTCTGCGTAAATATCGCTCAGTATAAATGTTATCGTAAAACTTCCAATGTGTAACCGGTGCCACAGCCACGGCTGCCTTGAATACATCACTGTGTTTGGTAATTGCGCTGCTGCTCATATATCCGCCAAAACTCCAACCCCAAATGCCAATTCTACTAGAATCAACGTAGGATAGTTTCGCCATTTGTTTTGCTGCATAGGCGTGATCGGTGCTTTCCAATAATCCCAACTCTAAATAGGTCGATTTTTTGAATATCGCACCCTTTCTGCCAGTTCCGCGATTGTCGACCACCGAAATTAAATACCCTTGTGAGGCCAAATACTGATGATAGAAGAAATTACGACTGCCAAACTGATTCCTCACCTGATTGCTGCCCGGTCCACCGTAAACAAACACCAATACGGGATATTTCTTGCTTGTGTCAAAATTGGGAGGATAAATCGAATAGGTGATTTGTTTGTTGAGCAACTGCTGATGAATTTCGTATTGTGCAATTGCAGTTTTCGCATCCCATCCGTTTTGCGCTGCCAAGTGCCAAAATTCTGTCTTCCAATATCCGGTAACGCTGGTGTCTGTGGCGTATTCCCCGAACTTCACAACACCCAAATTCAAAGATTTCATTTTCTCAGACCAAGCGGAATTCAGCTCGACGTCTTTGCTCCATTTGCCGTCCATCCGTTTGATGCGATGCTCTACGATCGGTAAGTTGCTATTGTTACTGCGTGATTCGGTATAGTAAATGGCATTTGGACCCAAGGATACGTTGTAATTGAACCCAGGTTCGGTGAGTCGCTTTTTGCCTTTGCCGTTGAGTCCTACGCTGTACACGTGATCATCAATCATGGATTGTTCGCTGCTGCTGTAAACGATGCTTTTCGTTGCATCAACATAGCCGAGGAAACGAATTACGTCGAAATTGCCTGCGGTAATGGCCTTGGAATAGCGTTGGGTTGCAGCGCAATTGGGCGATACATTGCCTTTTTCGATGCATTCGCTGTAATCATGCAAGTACAAATGATTGAATCCCGATTTCTCGCTGCTGTATATAAACTGGGTCGTTTTTGGGATAAAGGTCAAGTTGTCGGTGATTTCCACATACGCAGAATCCACTTCTTCCAATATTAAACCGTAATCACCAGTCAAAGGGCTACAAAAAAGCAATTCCCAATGGTTTTGCCAGCGGTTTAATCGCTGAATACTCAAGAACTGATCAGTTTGTGTCCACTGAATACGTGGAAGGTATTGGTCACGCTCGCTGTTTGTCTTTGCGATGCGAGTTTGTTTGTCGTTGAGGTTGTAAATATGCACATCCACCTTGGCATTATCTTCTCCGGCTTTGGGATATTTCCATTGCGTTTGCGAAGGATACAAGGATTTGCTGTTAAACATGTCCATAGAAAACTCTTTAACCTTGCTTTCATCGAAGTGATAAAAAGCGAGAAAATTGCCACTGGGCGACCAGCGCATGCCGTTGTCCATCGTGAATTCCTCTTCGTAAACCCAATCAACGGCGCCATTGATGATTTTATTTTCCTCACCGTCGGTTGTGATTTGCGTCTCTTGGGCTGCGAGTAAGTCGTAGATGAAAACGTTGTTATTTTTCACATATGCGATGCGTTTGTTATCGGGCGAAAGGGTTGGATAGCGCATACGTTCGGGTATGTAGGTGATTTTATGATTCTGTAAGTCAACAACATAGCATTTTGCGGTGAATGAATGTCGATACACCTGCTGCATCTCATACTGAACCACCATGAACTTTTCATCACTGCTAATTTCATAGCTTCCTTGGGGTGGTGTTTTATCAAACCAATGCGCATCGAACAATACGATTGGGGTATTAGATTTTCCTTCGATATCTTTTTTAATCAACGACCAAGCAACAGGTGAATTTGAAGTTTTCTTGTCCGAAGGTTGAGGTTCTTCCAGTTTTAATTCGATGAAGTGTTTTCCGTCGGGTGCGAATTCGCCAAAATTTCCGGGCTTGGGATACAGGGAAGGGTCCTTAAAAATACTTTCCAATGTAAGTGTGTTGGAGGGAGTTGTGGATTGCGCCCAACTACTATTAATTACGGATCCAACAAATAAGAAAAAACAAGAAGTTTGAGAGATGAGTCGACTTTGTGAATTCATAAATAGTGATTTATTTGATGCGTTTCAATGTGGTTTGAGCACGCGGAGCAATGATCACAGGGACTAACTCTTTGCTAACCATAGAGCCATCCAAGCCAAACCATTTTTCGGGTTTACCAGAGAAATATCGAACAGCATTATAAATCTTCATTACAGTATGGTCGATAATGGGTAGGTCATTTTCTTGGCTCATTTCTTCTTCGATGAATACATATCTGAAATCCCCCATCGATTTTTTATCAATGAAAGCGTGGTAATGAGGGTCCAAATCGATTTCTTTACTTTCTACCATTTCACGAATCACGCCTTTTAGATAGATACTAATTTTCTGTTGGACACGGAATCCCAATCTAAACTGTACTTTATAAATGTCGTTTTTTTCAATTGTCACTACGCGGTATTCCATCGTATATGGCTCGTCGGTTACTTCTATGTTTACAAACCAGAAAAAATCAGCGCGTTTTGGTCTTTTGTGTAAGATGCTGTAAAGGATCGGCGATTCTACCATCGTAAGTTCTTTTACTTTACTCATATAGACCAAATGTGTGGCGTATTTGGGTAGTGTTGTGTCCCGAGAAAGAGATCTCAGTTTGTCTCTGAAATTATGCAAATCTTCTTTGTTAATGACGGCGTTTTTAATTTTACCACCCCTGAGTGAAGAATACATAATTATGATATAGAGTGCGCCGATGAGTATGGTGAAGAAACCACCTTCGGCAAATTTTGAAAGGTTGGCAATCAAAAATACAATTTCAATGGAGAAGAAAAGTGTCATGATTGGAACAACGAACGCCATTTTGTATCTTCTGAATTTCATGAAATAGGCAAGCAATATGCTCGTCATCAACATGTCAATAGTAATCGCCAATCCGTAGGCTGCTTCCATTTTCTCGGCTTCTTCAAATAGTAAAACCACGGTTATACAGCCGATTAAAAGAAATGAATTGACTACGGGAATGTAAATTTGACCTTTAATATCGCTAGGATATTTTACAGTAAACTTGGGGAAGAAGTGAAGTCGAATCGCCTCAGACACCAACGTAAAAGCTCCAGTAATCAAAGCTTGGCTGGCAATGATGGTTGCGATGGCTGCAATGCCAATTCCCACGGGTAAGAACCACTCCGGCATTAACGCATAGAAAGGTCGTTGCCCATTGAGTGTATGTCCTTCTTGAGAAAGTAACCATGCGCCTTGTCCAAAATAATTTAGTACTAAAGCGATTTTTACGAAGGCCCAAGAAGTCCGGATATTTTGCCGTCCGCAGTGGCCCATGTCGCTATATAATGCTTCAGCCCCCGTTGTGCAAAGAAAAACGGCACCTAAGATTAAGAAGAAATTGTACTGATCATTCATCAGCAAGGAGATGGCGTATGTGGGCGACAGTGCTTTTAGTATTTCTGGATGTGTAACGATGCCTTTCAGACCGAGTAACGCTAGCATGGTGAACCAAACCAACATGATTGGACCAAATGATTTACCCACGAAACTGGTACCGGCTCGTTGGATCATGAACAATCCTATAAGGATGGTGATAACGATAGGTACAGTATTCAGATCCTCCAAACCATCGATGAGTTTTAGACCTTCAATGGCAGAAGAAACGGAAAGAGGCGGTGTGATAATACCGTCTGCCAAAAGCATCGCTCCGCCAACCACTGTTCCAAAGATAAGATGCGGATATCTGCGTTTTAATAAATTGTACAGTGAAAAAATTCCGCCTTCCCCTTTGTTGTCCGCTCTCAATACAAGTATGATATACTTGATCGTTGTTTGAATAGTGAGGGTCCAGAATACAGCGCTGAGTCCTCCATAAACCAATTCTCGTGTAATTACAGATTTGCCCATGATGGCCTTCATTACATAAAGTGGGGAAGTTCCGATATCGCCAAAAATGATACCGAGGGTAATCATAAGGCCAGCACCGGTGACCTTGTTAATAGAGGAGTGACTCATTGTTTTAGTGGGGCGAATTTAATGTGTAAATGAACGCCGATGGAGAAATTCTATAAGGATGTGTTTTTTTTGTTCATAACTAAGATGTCGGCCAATTCACTGTGGATTTCGATGTGGGCAACTGGGTGATATAAACATGTGATAAATGTAGAATTGACAATTATTATTTAAGAACTTTGCACCATCCTTTTGAAAACACACAAACGATAATGGCGAAAAAATCTCCCAGTTCAGTTACATCCGAGTATTCGGTGAATCACAACGGTATCAGTACTTATTATGCAGACCTCGTTTTTGGTCCAACAGCGCAGGCCAATTATTTGTCGTCTGACGTTTGTTTGGCAATCCAAGAAGCGGCAAGCCACGGTAAGCCCATCAGCAGAGAGACCGCCGACGAGGTGGCTGCTGGTATGCAAGCTTGGGCTTTAGATTTGGGTGCAACGCATTATACACACTGGTTTCAGCCATTGAGAGGAACAACTGCCGAGAAGCACGATAGTTTCTTTGAACCTACAGGTGTTGATACTGGAATGGAGAAATTTGGTGGAAAAGCATTGGCTCAGCAAGAACCTGATGCGAGTTCTTTTCCGAGCGGAGGTATCAGAAATACTTTTGAAGCGAGGGGTTATACAGCATGGGATCCAAGTTCACCGGCGTTCATCATGCCAAAAGCGGGAGCAAAGACTTTGTGTATTCCTACCGTATTCGTAAGTTATACTGGAGAGGCTTTGGATTACAAAGCGCCGTTGCTTAAATCTGTCGCATTTTTAAAATCAGCATCTACCGATGTCTGTCATTATTTTGATAAAAACGTTAAAACTTGTTCAATCTCTTTGGGTATCGAACAGGAATATTTCTTGGTTGATGAACAGCAATTCAAGAGTCGTCCTGATTTGATGTTTGCGGGTCGCACTTTAATCGGGAACAGCCCAGCAAAAGGACAGCAGTTGGAGGATCATTATTTTGGGAGCATTCCAAATCGCGTGTTAGCGTTCATGGCGGATTTTGAAGAACTTGCTCACTTGTTGGGTATCCCTTTGAGGACACGTCATAATGAGGTAGCACCAGCGCAGTTTGAGTGTGCGCCGCAATATGAGGATATGAATTTGGCGGTGGATCACAACTCATTGTTGATGGATTTGATGGAGAGTGTTGCATCTGATCATCAATTGCGAGTTTTGCTTCACGAGAAACCTTACAAAGGTATTAACGGAAGCGGAAAGCACAACAACTGGAGCATCATTACTGATACTGGGGTAAATGTTTTTTCACCTGGCAATAGCCCTGAAAGCAATTTGCAGTTTTTAACATTTTTTGTCAATACGATTAAGGCGGTACACGATCACCGCGATTTGTTGCGTGCCAGTATCGCAACGGCGGCCAATGATCACCGCTTGGGGGCCAATGAAGCACCACCGGCAATCGTGAGCGTTTTTGTTGGACATACCTTGGAAAATGTATTGAATGATTTTGAGGCAAATGCAAAAACAGCAACAAAGGCAGGGGTATCGGCGACGATCAATGTGCCCAATATACCTGAGATTTTATTTGATAATACTGATCGCAACAGAACGTCTCCTTTCGCTTTTACTGGAAATAAATTTGAATTTCGCGCGGTGGGAAGTTCAGACAATTGCTCAAGTTCTATGGTAGTATTGAATACCATCGTGGCCAATCAGTTGAAGCAGTTTAAGTCTGAAGTGGATGCGATTTTGAAATCGAAAAAAGGCATGAAAGTAGAGGATGCGATCAAAGGCATTTTGCGTGGATACATCGCCGACAGTCGTAAGATTTTGTTTGGTGGAAACGGTTACGGGGAAGAGTGGAAGAAGGAAGCGAAGAAGCGCGGATTGAGTAATATTACCACTACACCTGAGGCATTAAAGGCTTATTTGACCCCTGCATCTACGTCGTTGTTTGTGGACAATGGCATTTTCTCTCACAGAGAACTTGAGGCACGCACGGAAATCCGTTATGAGAACTATGTGTTGCGTTTGCAAATTGAAGGTCGTATTATGAATGAATTGGTAAGCAGCTACGTAATTCCTGCGGCTGTGAATTATCAGAAGCGTTTGGCTGACAATGTTAATTCGCTGCAATCTATGGGATTGAAGAAAGACAGTCACAAGGCGCAAACGGAGATTGTTGAATTTTTGGCTAAACAGATTAATCGAGTATACGAGTTGAACGAAAAGATGACAGCCGAGCGGGCGAAGGCAAACAATTTGGAGCATGCGGATCAAAAGGCTATGGCATATTGTAACAAGGTGAAGCCAATGTTTGATGACATTCGTGAGTGTTGCGATGAAATTGAAAGGGTTTGCGATGATGCGGAGTGGATATTGCCTAAATACCGCGAATTGTTGTCGTTGAGCTAATTTGATAGGGTTTTCTCTTTATTTTTGCTACCTGGTTATGGAAAAAGTAGAGTGTTTAATTATTGGAAGCGGTCCTGCGGGATATACTGCTGCCATTTATGCGGCTCGTGCCGATATGAAGCCGGTTATGTACGAAGGTTTGCAGCCGGGCGGGCAATTGACGATTACTACTGAGGTAGAAAATTATCCCGGTTTTCCGCATGGTGTGCAGGGGCCTGAGATGATGGCAATGTTTAAAGAACAGGCTGTTCGTTTGGAAACTGATGTGCGGTTTGGAATGGTAACATCGGTTGAGTTTAAGCAAGGAGGTCCCCAGAAAGTTGTTGTGGATGGAACGCACGAAATTGAAGCCCAAGCGGTCATTATTTCTACGGGTGCAAGTGCCAAATGGCTAGGTATCCCTTCGGAACAAAGATTGAATGGTTCTGGTGTAAGTGCATGTGCAGTTTGTGATGGATTCTTTTATCGCGGTCAGGACGTTGCTATTGTGGGTGCAGGAGATACGGCGTGCGAAGAGGCTTCGTATCTTTCAAAGATTTGCAGTAAGGTGACTATGCTTGTTCGCAAAGAGGAGTTTAGGGCTTCGAAGGCGATGCAGCATCGCGTTTTGACAACTCCGAATATCGAGGTGTTGTTTAATACCGAAACCGATGAGATTTTGGGTGATTTTGGTGTTGAGGCGGTACGGGTGAAGAACAACCAAACGGGTGAAATGAGAGAGTTTCCAATCAAAGGGTTCTTTGTAGCTATCGGACATACGCCAAACACAGACATTTTCAAACCCTATATCAACATGGATGAACAGGGTTATATCATCACAACTCCGGGAACCTCTTATACGAATGTGGAAGGTGTTTTCTGTTCGGGTGATGCCCAAGATAAAATTTATCGACAGGCAGTAACAGCGGCGGGAAGTGGATGTATGGCTGCCTTGGATGCCGAGCGTTGGTTGAGCGCCAAACATGCCGCACCACAAGCTTAAATGTTAAAGCTTTTCAATACATATCTTGGATTTGTATTGCTGGGATTTGCCCAGTTTCTGAATGCTCAGAATATTCATTCAGTGTTAAAAGCCGATGGGGCGTTGGGTCCAGTAAATGCCAACGAACCCTCCATTGCGTATTTTAAGAGTCAATCTAAAGTTGGGATGATTGGGGTAAATACGTCGTTGGTTTTTCGCACAAACGATGCGTCAATGATGAACTGGTCGCCTGTAGTTGTTAATCCACCCCAAGGGTTTTACGGAGATCCGGTTTTTAAAATTTCTAAACAAGGCATCGTTTATTTGGCCCATTTGGCAAAAAATAAATCAGGAGTCTGGCCCAAATTTTTTGATAGAATTGTATTTGAACGAAGTGAGGACAGTGGAAAAACTTTCACCCCAACTGATGTGGGTTTTCACGAGGGCAAAATGCAGGATAAGCCTTGGTTTTCAATGGATGAGTGGCAGGATAGCAAAGGGTTTGGCAATGTGTATTTGAGTTGGACGGAATTTGATGTCTATGGCAGCAAAGACCCCAAAGATTCCTCTCGCATTTGGTTTGCACGTTCTGTTGACGGCGGGCGGAATTTTGAAACCCCAGTTGTGATTTCTGATATATCTGGCGATGCTCAAGATGATGATGGAACGGCCGAAGGCGCCAATATCGCAATTTCACCCGATGGAGTATTGCATGCCGTTTGGTCTCGCGGCGATACAATTTGGTATGACTGTAGTCGCGATTTTGGAAAAACTTGGGGCAAAGATCAATTTGGGGCAAGGCAAATTGGCGGGTGGAATCATTCAGGTGTTAGGTCCACATTGCGTATAAATGGTATGCCTGTTGTGCAATGTGATGCCTATGGAAATATATATGTTGTTTTTTCCGGCGATGCCTGTGAGCATGGATTTATGACTCATTGGGAATGCACGCAGCGAAACGTGTTTTTGTCTGTCCGCCGCTCGGGTCAATCCAAATTCTCAGAACCCATAGTATTAAATCAGCCGGCAAGCACAGAGAGTTTCTATGCCAAAGTAAGCGATGGTCTCAGTGGAGATATCGCGATTCCCTTGTTCGAATTCACGGAGCAATATTCACCCGCGATGGTAGTAAGTCCCAATGGGAAGCGATTGTTTGTTGCGTGGGAAGATCGTAGAAGAAGTCAATCGGGGTATTTCTTTGACATATATGGAGTGGAAATTTTTGCTAGTAAATTTGGGAAATTGGGTATCGGGGAAAATATACGGCTTTCCAATACTGTAAGTATTGCACCAGGGACTGAGGTCTTTATGGGGGATTATATTTCCTTGGATTGGTCGGAATCGATGCATCTTGCTTACACGGCTTTTAGTATCAAAGAAAATCATCCAATCGTTTGCGTATCGAAATTTAATGAAAGAAAAAAGATCGGGTCAAGATTTTTGATCCAGGGGGAGATAGGCATATCAACACCGGCGTTGGAGGTTACAATTCTTAAAGATAAGCAGCAGGTTTCTAGTACATTGGATGCGTTGGCGAATGAAGTGGAGAATAAAAAGGATAATAGACAAATTGCGATTTGGGCGGCATGGCCAGCAGCGAAGAGTTTTACGGTGGAATTCAAATTAGGAAAGCAGGTGATGTTTGAACATGTATTTGAAAATGTGAAAGACGGACATGTAGATTTGTTGATTCCGGCGAGCAGATTTTCTCCTGGCGTGTACGAAATCGTCTTGCGGAAGAAGGGTAAAATGGTAAAACAGCCCTTTTATTTCAATTAATTGCAGAAAGTGCAAGGAAATATGCACAGTCCTTTGCCTAAATACACTTGATATCATATTTTTGCCTTCCTTTAAATAGCTATGGCAGTAATACAGAAGTTAAGAAATTCAGGAATGGTTGTGATTGTGGTTGTGGCCGCCCTGGTTTTATTTGTGATCGGTGATCTTTTAAACAGTCGTTATGGCTCAAATAACAATTCCGGAGAAGAAGGAGTGATTGCCGAAATTGGCGGTAAGAAATTCAAAGAGAAGGAAGACTTGGAGCCGTTGGTCGATAAAATCTATCGTCAGAAGTTGGCGAGTGATCCAAAGATGGCAAAGAAGATGCAAACGGATGAGAAGTTCCGTTTGAAGACGGTGAAAGAAATTTATAAGAGTGCTTGGGATGATTTGATCAAAAACAATGTGTTGATGAGCGAAATCGAAAAGTCAGGTATCACTTTGTCGGATGCTGATATCAATGAAATGTTGGTGGGTAAATATCCTAGCGAAACGATGAGGCAGATTCCAGATTTCCAGACCGACGGGAATTTTGATGCCAAGAAGGTTGAAATGATTTTCAAACAAGGAAAGGCGAATTCTGAATTGAAGGCAAACTTGTTGTCGTTGGTGGAAAGTGTTACCAACTATGAGAAAATCGAGCGTTATGCTACCTATATTTCTTATGCCAACGTGAAGACTAAGGCTGAAAAGGAATTTGAATATATCGTGTCAAACCAAGGTGTATCGGGTAGTTTGATAAACTTCGTGCACAACACAGTGCCTGAAAAAGATATCAAAGCAACCGATGAAGATTTACAAGACTATTTGAATCGTAATAAAGAGAAATACAAGTTTTCTCAAGAGGCGCGTAACATTAAATATGTAGTTTGGGATGTAGTTCCAACATCAGGAGATACGATGGAAGCTTATTCTCAAGCGATGCGCACTGCCGATGGAATGCGCAAGCAAACAGAGCCCGATACATTTGGTTCTTTGGGATTTTATAATATAACGGAACTGCCTGAGGATGCACCTGAGCCTTTGAAGAGTATGGTTTGGCCAGCTCCAATCAATGCGGTTGTTGGTCCAATGTATAGCGAGGGCAATTTCTACATTTGGCAGAAGGTGGCGGAAGCGAAAGATACTGTTCCTACCGTTCGTGTATCGCATATCTTGATTCCTTCTTCAGGTTCTTTGCCTGATGGAACAGTGATGGTGGATTCTATTATGGCTGAGGCAAAAGCAAACGAGGTTTATGCTCAGATTATGGGCGGTGCGGACATTGCTGTTTTGGCTCCTAAGTTGTCAACCGACCAAGGTTCTGCTGAAAAAGGTGGTGACTTGGGTTGGGCAGCTGCATCAAACTACGTACCTGAATTTGCAGCGTTCTGTAAGACAGCGAACAAGGGTCAGGTGGGTATCGTAAAAACCCAATTTGGATTCCATATCATTAAAATGATGGAAGAGCCTCAAAGCAAAAAAATCAAATACACTCAATCAATCATTGAATTGGCTGCTAGCCCTGGAACTGTGAGTTTGGTGGATGAAAAGAGTAGGGCATTCCGAAACAAGTTAACTGCGGATGAAGGTTCATTCGATAAAGCCATTGAGAAAATGGCAATGGTCCCACGTGTGATGAAAGATGTTAAAACAGACAACTTGGCAATCCCTAGCATTGATGCAACCGCAGATGTGAAAACAATCATGTATTGGTTGTTCGATGACAAACGCGAAAAAGGTGAAGTTTCGGATGTGTTCAGTTTTGCTAACCGTCATGTTGTTGTAATGTTGGAGAACGCGAAACACATTGGCTACGCAAAGTTGGAAGATGTTAGAACAGAAATCGAGCCGATGGTTCGTGAAGAGTTGAAGGGCAAAAAGATTGCAGAGAAGTTGATGAGTTTTGTTGATAAAGCAAAAACACCTGCTGAATTGGCTCGTATGGCGGGTGCCAGTTTGATTCCAATTGAGAGTTTGAAATTGAGTCAGAATTTCATTCCTCAAATTGCAGCTGAAATGAGAATTTTGGGTGCCATGTTTGGTGTTGAATTGAAGAAGTTCTCTAATCCAGTTATCGGTAAATCAAATACATGTATGATTTGGATTGATAAGCGCGATGATATTAAGGTGCCTAAGTCTGCAGGAGAAGCTCCAGATGCATTTGAAATGTACAATCGTCCTAACTATGTAATGAATACATTGCAAGAGGTACTTACCAAAAAAGCACACGTTCAAGATTACCGTTACAAATACGAGTGGTTCTAAACTAAATAAGAATTTAATTGCAAAGGGGTCTTTCTTTATACGGGAGGCCCCTTTGTTTTTTGTAAACGGCCTTGCCATTCATCGGTTTGATTGCGTATTTTTGTAATTATGTCAGCAATAACCCACGAACAATCCTTAGAACAATTTCATGAACAATTGGCTTATGTCTTAGCAAATTATCATTCCCATGGCAAGAGCATTTCCAATTATCACAATGTTGTTATTGGTGGATTGGGTGGTAGCGGTATCGGTGGACGTATCGCACGTTTGTCATTTTTACAACAATCGCCAGTTCCAGTAGAAGTTTTTAGTGAATACGGATTGCCAGCGTATGCCGATGAAAAGACATTGGTGATTCTCTGTAGCTACAGCGGAAACACAGAAGAGACATTGTCCATGTTTTCGCAATCAAAGGCAAAGGGCTGCGATATGATTTGCGTTGCCGCCTCTGGTAAGTTAAAAGACCTAGCAGCGGAGCATAGTTTGGCCTATTATTCTGTGGCATTGGGATATCAACCCCGAATGACCTTGGGATTTGGTTTAGGAACTTTGGTGATGATTCTGGGTGAATTGTTGGGTGGTGATAGTACTGCTTTGTTACAAGAAGTGGAACATATGTTTCAGCATTCCTCAGCCATTATTGAAAAAGCCAAAGTGATGTATGCTGCGTTTAAGCCTACCATCGCTAATAAATTTGTAGTTGTTTGCGATCTGCCTTATGAGGCCGTGGCCATTCGTTTCTGTCAGCAAATTCAAGAAAATGCCAAAGGTGAAGCCTTCGTTTCTGTATTGCCAGAAGCCAATCACAATATGATTGAGAGTTATTATGGAAAGCACGATACCAATTTCTTGTTTTTAAACAGTGGAACAAATCCTCGGGTGAATGCACGATTTGAGTTTTTGCATGGAGTGTTGAGCAATTTGGGCAATGTGATTTATCAATACCCAGTGGCTGATGCGCATATCAAAACGCAATTCGAAGTGATTCACGCTACGGATTGGGTGAGCGTTTGGGCATCAAATGATAAGGGGGTAGACAATATGCAGGTGGGTATCATTATGCAGTTGAAAGGCCACTTGGAAGGTTTGAAATAAATTCAATGAAAGTCACATTTCTAGGCACCGGAACCTCTCAGGGCGTTCCCCCAATAGGGTGTCATTGTGAAGTGTGCAGCAGTCAAGATTTTAAGGATAAACGCCTTAGGGCCTCCATTCATGTGGAGTGGGAAGGCGAGAGCATTGTTGTAGACAGTGGGCCGGATTTTCGCCATCAAATGATGCGTTCAGGTATTGAGCAAATGGATGCTTTACTATTTACCCATGAGCACAGAGATCATGCCGCGGGATTGGATGATATTAGGCCGTTTAATTATAGACAGCAGGGTGCAATGCCTGTGTTTCTTCACCAGCGGGTTTTTACATCTTTTCAGAAACAGTTTGAGTATATTTTTCAGCCCGTACCGTATCCAGGAATACCTAAAATTGATTGGCATTTGATTGATGGGACATTCAATACACCTGCCAATCATACTGTGCATACGGTAAGCGTAATGCATTTTAAATTGCCGGTATTGGGGTTTGTTTTTAATAAATTTGCCTATATAACCGATGCCAATTTTATTTCGGAATCCGAAAAAGAGAAATTAAAAGGCATGGATGTGTTGGTGTTAAACGCACTTAGGAAAGAATCGCATATAAGCCATTTTACTTTGGCCGAGGCCACGGCACTGGCGATGGAGTTGGGCGCTAAGCAAACCTATTTTACCCATATGAGCCATCAAATGGGATTGCATGAGGTTGTTTGTGCTGAATTGCCAGAAGGGATTGATTTGGCCTACGATTGCCTTGCTGTTGAATTGCCAGATTGATTGGTTGCCAAGAAGGTAAATGCCAGATTGAAAATTTACGGGTGATTCAATTGGCCCAATTCATTGTGATTACAACCGTTGGAAAAGGTCGATGTAAAACAAGACCGCTTTGTTAAATTGTGTTCGCGTGATGTATTCGTTTTTACCGTGAATCCCAGATAAGTTACTATTGCTAAATTCAAAAGGTACAAAACGATACATTCTATTTGTTACGGCCGTATAGTTTTTACAATCAGTGCCGGTAATTACCAATCCCGGAACGACAATGGTTTCGGGGAATTGCGCATGAATGCAATCTTTTATTTGATCATATCCATCTCCTTGATCTGGAGAAATGGGGGTTGCTTCTTGCCCCTCTAGGTAAATGGAAGTTTTTATCCGTGGGTCATCAATTACCCTGATTATCTCAGCTTGAACATAAGAAATAAGATCACCTGGAAACAACCTTAGATTCACGATGGCTTCGGCCAGTGGCGGAACCACATTCTCTTTTGTACCCGATTTGATGATGGTGGTTACATGGGTAGTTCTAACGGTTGCCGCTGTTTTCTCGCCGCCGATTAGCACGGTTTTAACAATTGGAGCAGTGATCCATAAATTGCTGAATAAAGCACGGTATCCCAAATCCATGTAGGGTGCGGCTTCGGTAAAAAGTCCCCGAACAGGACCATCCAAATGTGCAGGGAATTGATAGTTCTCTAATTTGCTTAAGCCCCGACTTAAAATGGACGTTGCATTTTCGGGATTGGGCCATGCCGAATGTCCGCCCAATTCATTCACAGATAATTTGATACTGACATTGCCTTTTTCGCTTAATCCAATGATGGCACAGTTGTTCTTTAAACCAGGTACGATTCCTTTCATCACTCCAAAACCTTCATCGGCGATAAAAGCAACTGGAATTTTATTTGCAATTAAATGTTTGGCGATGGCGGCAGCTCCGTTTTTGCCTCCGGTTTCTTCATCATGACCAAAAGCGAAAATCAGAGTGCGTTTGTTAGGTAGTCCTAAAGATAATCTGTATTCTGCTGCTTCGAGTAGTGCTACAATTGCGTTTTTATCATCCAAGGCACCTCGTCCCCAAAGGGTGTCTTTTGCTATGGTGCCTTTGAATGGCTTGTATTTCCAATCTCCGCTGTCTGGTGTAGGAACAACATCAATATGGCCTAAAAAAA
>NSIB01000046.1 GCA_002737625.1 Flavobacteriales bacterium
CGCCGATTGAATATAAACCCCATTGGGATGTGCGCCAATATATCCTTGCAATGCCTCCAAACTACCCGCGCGAAGAGCAATATCAAAGTCAAACGAATCGATCATCAGCTTGGCATCTTCGATATGCATACCTCCGGCAGTTTCCATGGCCAATAAATACCTACCCAAATTGGACTTATCAGGGGGATTTAACGCCGAATTCCATAGTTGCTCATCTTTCTCGTACAATGCTTTGAGTGCCTCACGGGCCATCGACCCAAACTTACCTTTAGGGAATTTTTCCAAAAAGTGCTGATAAGATGGAATACTTGCTTCCTGATTTGCCTCACTCCATGCTCCTTGCTCTTTGCTAAAACTTTGGTAATACGCCACCATCGCAATAATACTAGCCACAAAGATGAGCACTATGAGAATCCAAACCGATTTTCCTTTGGATTTTGAACGCTGATTCTTTTGATCTATCTGGTCGATGATTTCTTGCGCTTCCGCAGACTCTCCCATCAACTGAATCGCCTTTTTTGCTTCGTCGTACGCCTCATCCCGTCTACCCTTATCAAAATATTGCTGGGCTTTGGCGAGTGCTTTCAAACCCATTTGATGCTTGATTTCTTTGGCCAGGGCGATATTATTTTCCGAAGCATCCAACTCTAGGGCTTTCCGAATCAGGATGTTGGCTTCATAAATTTCACCCAGGGCTAATGCCGCTTTTGCTTTATTGTGAAGCAGTTGGGCCGGATTCGGCTGATGCGATTGCTCCTTATGATCCATATCATTGGGCTGAAAAAAAGGATCTGGCGAATCACCGACATTCATGAGGTAAAATTACGATGCGATGGTCAGAGATTCAATAGGGTTTCTGCGAAACTAATCAACAAAAAGAGAGCGGCGCCCTGCGGGCGCCCCTCTCTACTCATTCAATATACTAATCGACAGCAATTACTTGGTGATCGTGATCTTCTCTGTGGCAACACGACTTCCACTCTGAACGCGAACCATATAAACACCTTCACTCAAATCACGAGTGTCAACATTTACCAATCCGTTATTCTGGGTGTTGATCGACTTAACTGCTGCACCATTCATATTAGTTACTACAATGCTAACAGCTGTTCCGAAAGATTCGGTCATTGCAACATTGAAGCTACCAACAGCAGGATTAGGATAAACCGCAACACCTGAAGTAAACAAGCTCTTCGCAGAAGCACGGTTCATAACTACACTCTTTGTAGCACTGCACTCACAACCCGTCGCTTTAGTTACAGCATACATAGTTACTTGGAAGCTACCATCTTTCAAGAAGTTGAATTGAGCGGTAGGACCGTTTTGCTTTCCACCATTCTCAATCACCCAAGTGTAAGTAACTGTAGCTTGCGAACCGGCAACACCAGAAGCATTCACAGGCTCGAACTTCATTCCGTAGTAACCAAATGCGTAATCTGGAGTCGCTTGGAAATCACAAGTCTTAGGTCCTTCGTTGATAGTGATCTGACGAGTAAATGAATCCAAACATCCACCAGCAATTTTCGCCTTCAAGGTTACGTTGTAAGTAGTAGTTGCGTTTACGTTATAGGTATGCAAAGGATCGCTTTCAGTTGAAGTAGTATTATCACTAAAATCCCATGAATAGCTAATATCGCCCTGAGCCCATGATGTGCTGTTATTGAAAACGATTGGCTGACCTGCGCAAACATCGGCAGCACTGAAATAAGCCTTAGGTTGAATCAATACTTCCAAAGATTTGGTAGTAGAAGAAGTACAACCATTATCCAAAGAAATCGTCAATGTAGCTGTCTTTGGTCCCAATGATCCCCAACTGTGTGAAGGCGACTCTGCTTTGGTTGATGTTCCATCGCTGAATACCCACTGGTAACTTGGCGTTGCATTGGCTACCGAAGGAGTTGTATTGGTAAACTCTGTTGGCTTCAAAGAACAAGCTGGGCCATTAATAAAACTCACTTTTGGACTTTCTTTAACAACTACGATGTTCGTAACTGAGTCCTTACATCCAAATTCTGAAGTAATTATCAACTTTACATTCTTCTTACCAGAAGAACCAAACATATGCTTTGGCGCCATATCGGTGCTAACGCTGTTATCATCAAAGTTCCAATAAGCACCTATCAAACCAGAACCGATGCTGCTATTGTTCGCAAATACGAAGTTCTTGTTATCACAATCTCCACTCACCACTTTGTAAGCAGCCTTTGGCTTCTCAAATTGGTAAACTCTCTGCACTGCCGTTGCGATACATCCAGCCAAATCTGCAGTCATAGTAACCAAGTAGGACCCTTTACTTGCATACTTGTAGGTAGGATTATTTGAAGTGCTTATGCCTTTGTTGTCGCCAAAATCCCAACTCACCGATGCATTGCTTGGTGAAGTTTGGTTGGTGAACGACAAATCATATCCTTCACATGCATTCTTCTTTGTGAAGATTGCTGTAGGAACTGGATTCACTTGGAAAGTGGTGCTATCCATACTTGGGAAACCATATGGCAATGTCTTTGCCAACATCTTTACCGTATAAGTACCGGGTGTATTAAAAGTAAATACAGGATCTGGAGCATCTGTTTTGTCTGCCGCTTTTCCGGTTCCGAAATCCCATAAGAATTCCATATTCCCTGATGTTACTGTCGACTTATTCTCGAATAATACGCTCTCACCCACACAGGCCTGTTTTGGCTTGGTAAAGTTTGGTACGACGGTAGGGTAGACCAATACATCACGCTTGATGATCGTGTCACAACCATTTCCTTTGTCGTTCACGATCACATAAAGTGTAATTGTAGAATCTTCCAAACTCTTGTCGGTAGTAACAAACTTAACAAACATATCAGAAGTTGCCGTTGGAGGAGTGATTGTAGCACCCGTTACAGATTTACCATATTTGCACTTAGCAACTACGCTTGCAGCCCAGTTGTCTCCACCACCATTACCCAAATAATCCTTATTAGTATAAACGCGGGGTGAATTCACTGAATATTCAACGGGCTGACCTAATACGGTAACGTCGTTGTTTTTAGCTGGCTGATAGTAAGCCCAAGTAGGTGAAGTGGTAAATGTAAAGACTCCGCCACCTGGAGCAGGCTTCACTGTTGTATTAAAGATGAATGAATCATTGCTGTTGTTATCATCTGGCAAATCAATGAAGATCGCGATATGCGCAGGCCCTGCATTATTCAAGACTAATGGCGTTGGGAAATAGACCTTTACAGAATCTCCTTGTGCAAGCTGTTTAGTGACCAATGCGCTAAACTTAGGGCCCTTGTTTACGGCATACGACACCTTGAAATTACGTGCTTTATCGTAAGCGTAATTACTTTTTAAAGCAATCCAAGTTGCACCAGCGGTATATCCAGCACAGACAGCAGAAGGAACTGTGAAATTGGTCGACATTCTTTCCAAATCCGTCCTTGTTTCTAAACCACCGCGATCGTGTTTGGTGCGATTTCTCGCGACTTTATTACAATCTAAATCATTTTTAGAAATGTAGCTCACATTGTTCTGAACATCCCAGGCACCAGCTCTCCAATCGTGATTTGCTTTATCAACAAATTTCGGATCTACACCATTGTCGCGTGAACCATTTACACCGGCACCACTAAATCCGGCCCAATCTGTATAATTTGTACCATTATAATACCAATAAGAATAGGTAAATAGATTATTGAAAGAATAGGTGTTGTCGTTAAATTCTTTCAAATTCGCCAAGTTAGAATAACTCAAATACATGGCAACATATCTGTAATACTGAGACCCACTTCCTTTAAAATCAAGGATATTACCGGTAAAATATACGGTGTGGTAATACAAATAGAAATATCCATAGCAGTACGATGAAGCCGGAGTTTTTGCTGATGACATATCAGCTTGGAATGTATTGTTCCTCACCTCAGCAGTATATGAACCACTTAAAGCTGAATAAATGTAGATGTAAGATGAATTCGCTTTATTACCCGCAACCACGTTACCGATTACCTCATAATTCATGTAGTAGTACAAATAGAAATAATGGTATCCTGTGATTCCCGTTACCTCATTGTTCACTACATAATTCCGGTTCACCCTCCAACTATTAATTCCGGTATAGTAATAAATATAGGCCGAATACAAGTAATTCACTGTTTTGTTCGCCGTAACAACATTATCTTGAAATTCATTGAAAGCATACGCAGATGTTGTTCCATAATAACAATAAAAACAATATAAATAACCTAGTGTCTCACCATTTATGGCCTTGTTTCCATTGATGCGAACGTCTTTCGGATAATAAATGTAATAATCATAATTCAGTGTAGAAGTACTTGTACCGTCAACGTTATCTACTGTATTGTTTAATACATCCGTATAAACGGGAAAGTAAACGTAAAATGCGTAACGCGATCCTGTTAAATAGGCTACATCTTTTATACTATTACCACCAGCAACGATTTTATAAGTTGCATTTCCTGTGGGATAATTCAATGCGATACCATAAAACGTACTCATATTTGTGGTAGACGTTGTTGCGCCAACAAAGGGTAAATCATGGATATTATTACCGTTTACCAAGTTGTCTCTGCTACTTGCATAAGGATAATTTTCATAAATCGCATACATTGTGGCACTACCTCCAGTTGTTGCATTCACACGAGAAATATCGTTGTTCAATACTTCGTTTCCATTGGGATATTGCATGAATACAGCATAGTAATAGAAATTGCGAATCGTACAACCCTCAACTGAATTGTTCTGAGCTGTTGTTGTGTAATTGGCGGTATTACCGTTTACACCCACAGCGGTATATGGACCTGAACCGCCGCTTTGCGTATACATTGTACTATTACGAATTCTGTTGAATGAACCTGGCTGACCTGAGGTTCCAGTTGCCAATGAACCATTCGACATCGCACTGCTAACAGAGGTACTAATGGCATAATAGTATGTCGCACTAGAGGTACCATTGTAGGCGCTCAAGAAAATATTGACCCCGTTAAAATCATTATAATCCGCCTGATTCGTAATCCAAACACCACCTGGTGAAGTAGCGTTGCTATTATCAATCGTCATATTCTTGACAATTACGTAATCCGTACCATTCAATCGCAAGGCCGCATTTGACCCAGTGTAGGTAAGAGTTGTGGCATTACCCTCTACAGTTAGAGTATTGGTAGAGCTACTTCCCGCATTGGCATTTAGCGTAATGGCATTTAAACCAATACTAGTACTGGCCTTCACATTCACTGTCACGGGACCCGCAATACTTGCCGCGTTCCACGCCGTCGCAAAAGTCGTCCATGAAGTAAAATTCGTAGCGGTTGCCGCCGCTGCTGGATCAATGGTATAACTACCACTCATTTGTGCGAAGGCAGAGGCCGACGACAAACCCAAAGAAATCAAGAGCAACGCGCCCTTAAATTTCTGTTTCATATAGTTGTTCAATTTCATAATCGTGTTATTAGTTTTTTTGATAGTTTGTTAGTTTGCTACAATGATTTTTTTCGTTGTTACTTCATTATTATTTCTAATGTTTATTAAATAGGTTCCTTGACCAAATTTGCCCAAATTGATTTCTTGAGAACCAAAGCCCCCCGAGAAATTGTACTCCGCCACTTTTGAACCCACCATATTAGTAATTTCAACATGAACGGGTGAAGCATTATTCAAAGCAAAATCAAACGTCACCAAACCTGTAGTTGGGTTAGGGTATACCATCACCTGCTCAGACAAGGTCAAATCTTCTTTTGACAAGAAACTGTTGGTACAATCTGGTGGGTACATCACACGAACAGGGCGCAAGACTACCTGACTACGATTACCACTTGGGTCAACCACTTGATAGTTGATATAGTAGATGCCTGCACGCCAAATATTGATATTGTGACTTAATATTTTCACCAAAGGCATCAATTCTGCGTTACCATAGTAATTGTCCTCAACAGACACATCACTCATAGCCCAGAATGGAGTTCCTGCACAAACGTTCACCGATGTAGTGATAAGCGTAGGAGCAATACGATCTACAACTTTTACAAAGCGACTGCGCTTACTCACGTTTCCGCTTTCGTCTGTTGCCGTATAAGTCTCAACATATAATCCCAAAGTAAATGGATTCACTTTGCCTGATTTCTCAATTGAAATTTTAGAAACAGCACTGTAGTTATCTCTCACCGTTACATTTTGAGAACTATAAGAATTATTAACATCGTGAACGACAGTATCAGGAGTATTCAAAGTAATTTCAGGAGCGATGTAGTCATCCACACGATAATTTATTGTGAAACCATCTTCCACGGCATCGTTTCCATGAATATCCTCAGCAAAATAAGTCACAGGATAAGTTGCACGAACCAATGTATTTACCATGCCATTGTAACCCGGTACTTTATTTACTGAAATACTTCCATTACATGTATCATAGCCATTTACCGCATCAACAAACAAACTTCCCAATTGAATATTAATTACATCATTGTCAACCAAACGCTTTCCATAATTGAAAATCCCAGGCTTTTTTGTATCAACCACATTAACCGTTCTAGTTTTGGTTGCGGCATTTCTTTGCGCATCCATTACATCGTAGGTAACTGTGTATGAACCCACCAATGAAGTATTCACTTTCCCGTTCAACTTGATGCTCGATGTTAGATTGCCATCAACCAAGTCGGTTGCTACGGCACCCTGTTCCGTATAAACACCACACTGTTCTACTGTAACAGTATCGCTACCCAACAAAGTAAGTGTTGGAGGCGTTTTGTCTAACACTACAATTACAGTTCTTGTTACCTGAGCCGAAGGATTACCTGCAGCATCAGTTACACCAAAGTTCATTGCATAAGTTCCAGGAGTAGTGCAATCCAAATCACTCGTGATCAAAACTTTTGTTGTTAAATCCCCTTCGGTTGGATCCGATGCCGAATAGGTCTTGTAAGCCGTTTCTGACCAACAGGCCGTTGCATTAGAAGTTCTTTCAACACGCACAACATCGCTTCCTACCAATGTAATTAAAGGAGGACGTTTGTCGTTCGCTAATGTAATTCCATAATCTTCAAACTCTCCCACCACATTAACACCACAAGCGGTATTTGAGAATGAACCGTAAGAAACTGCAATACGCATACGCGTTACACCTTCAAAACAATCCTTCAAATCAGGTACGCGGAACTTATTACTTGCTTTCGTACCTGCAATAGAGCCGCTATTCAAAATCAATTCATCATCCGTGAACGTTCCATCGATATTATAATCAATCCAAGCTTTGAAATTGGCATTATTTGCGTTGGTACGACGTGTCGCAATTACAGTATAATAAGAACCATAACTCAACGCATCGTTGAATTGATCCGTAAAATCAGAATAAGCCGACACACCTACTTCAGAGGTATTCTCCAACAAACTCACATTGTCTTGCAATAATTCAACTTTAGAAATCGCAACGTCAGACGACAACATATCGGTAACCGGGGTACAATATTTAACCGCGATTACATATTTGGTTTTGATGATTTTCTTCTCCGTAGAAGCACGTCCACCAGGCGTATTCCATGCGCGCAACGTAAACGTATAGGCCCCACCTACGCTAAACAACAACTGTGGATTGCGACTATTGATCGTTGTTCCACCCACAAAACTGTATGTCGCAGGATAAATACTCCACTCAAAGTTTGAAGCAAAATCTGTTTTCGTTTTGATGGTTACAACCTCTCCCACTTTTGGACGCAAATTGCTCGCTGTAAAATCAACAAATCCAGGCCCTGTGGGTGTATTCACTGTGATGTTCCTACAAAAAGTATCAACCCCATTACACACTTTAGCAATTAAGCAAACTTGATACGTACCATCTGTATAGAAAGCATTTGTGAAGACTTTGGCTTTTGCACCATAACCTGAAGTGCCATCAATCATCCAATCATATTCTACCTGACCTTGTGCATCTTTAACGTTAGCAACAAAATCCAAATTTGTTCCGTTAGCGATGGTTGTATAATCTACATCATAACCCGACTTTGGATTTGCAACTGGCAACAATTCAGAATCCCAAGTGGCAATAAATCCACTGTCGTTGTTGGCTGTGTTTGATTCAAATGTGATATACATAGAACCACTTAATGCCTTAAATACACTAGAAGAGAACATGGTAAAATTCACACCGGTAATTCCTCCCGCAGGGGTCATTTCTTTACCCGAAGCATCTTGACCATCATAAATCCTCAAACGATCGCCACCATCACCCAAAGACAATTTCAACTGTTTGAATTTCAAACGAATTTCTTTAGCACCACATGGGAAGATTTGGAAATAATCAATAGCCGTTTTTCTACCGTTACCATAGTTACCGCCCTTGCCACCGTTGTCGTACAAAATACCACCCTGGTTGGAAGCAATTTTATTCGGTCCTAAGTAGAATTCCCCTGGTGGAACCGCTTGGATATAACTAGATTTACACACTTTGGTGCTCGGTCCGATATCATTGGTTGATGTCAAACAAATCGTCCACCATCCCAATTCATCAAATGAGAATACCGGGTTTTGAGCAGTACTAGTATAAACAATCGAACCAGACGGTGATGTTGCCGTCCAATTCCATTTGTAAGCACCATTGGTACTCAAATCAAACAACTGTGTTGTATAAAACACTTCAACCTGGTTGCTCGCAGCCAAGAAATCCGCCGTTGGGGCCACCGTTGGCTTATCGATCTTTACCGTTTTGATAATTGAATCAGACATTCCACAAAACTGCTGAACCAATTTCACGTTATAGTAGCCAGTATTAGGCCAGCTCGCACGACCTTTTGCACCGGTATTAATAATTGAAGTTGCTGATTGAAAACTCCATTTTTGGTTATAGGCAGCGCTGGTAGTCGTAGAGTTAAAACCAATAGGCGTTTTGATGAAATTGGGTCCTGTTGGAACTGCAAAATCAGCAGCCGGTGGACTCACAGCTTTCACATTCACTTCAAAATCCATGATGTTCCCGTAAGTAGCAATAGTACCACAACCCTGTGATGGAGTAAAGGTATAATACGATGCACGAACACGCATAATACGAACACCTGGCTTAGAACCTGCACAAGGCACTGTCAAGTTTGCTGTTTTGGTTGAGTTTACCGCAACTTGAGCAAATGGCGCCGCAACGGTAGAGATACATTCAGATGCCGTAAAGTTATTGTCGCCATCCATATCAATCCAAACACCCACATACAATGCATATGTACAAGTGTTTTCAATGGTCATACTCATAACCTCACCGGGAGTGATATCCATCACTGCACCGCTTGTCATCAACTTTGGACTCAAACCACCTGTATTGGCACAGTTCAAACCCGAGAAGGTTGCAGTAGATCCAGCGCTATTCTTAAACGATACGCCAGACAACCACATCAAATTACAGTTATAACTATTATTGGCTGTACAAATTTGTGCTTCTCCCTTGCCAAAAGGACCCAAAAGCATCACCAGAAAGGCAATGACTTGAGTGCCGATGGTTTTTTTCATTGTTTTCATATTGATTCGCATGTACTATTTTCTATTGAATTATTATTGAACTATCCTTGAATTATTTGGTTACGATGATTTTTTTGGTAGTCCCCTCTTTTTGGTTGGCGATGTGAATCATGTATGCACCTTGACCATATTTGGCCAAATCCAATGTCATTGATCCAAAACCTCCGCCATAGGTATATTCTGCCACATGTGCACCTACCAGATTGGTAACTATAATCGAAATCGGATTCACGTTATTCACAGCGAAATCAACTTTCACAAGGCCAGAGGTTGGGTTAGGATAAACCATCACCTGCTCAGCCAATGTCAACTCGCTCTTCCCTGTGAAACTATTTTCACAATCTGGGGGATATTGAACCATTACTGGACGCAATACAACCTGACTCTTATTACCACTTGGGTCGGTCACTTGGTAGTTTATGTAATAAACACCCGCTTGCCAAATATTCACGTTATGACTCAAAATCTTAACCAAAGGAAGCAATTCATCATTTCCATAGTAGTTATCTTCCACGGCCACATCGCTCATGGCCCAGAAAGGAGTTCCTGCACAAACGTTTACCGATGTGGTAATCAATGTTGGCGCAATACGATCCACAACCTTAACATAGCGATTGCGCTTGGTCACGTTTCCACTTTCATCCGTAGCAGTATATGTCTCTGTATACAATCCCAATACATAAGGATTTACTTTTCCCGTACGTTCAACACTCAATTTGCTTCCTGAGCTAAAGTTATCAGTTGCAGTTACGGGCTGAGAACTGTATGGATTGTTCACGTCATGGAACACGGTATCCGTTGTATTCAAAGAGATCTCAGGCACAATGTAATCGTCAACGCGATAGTTGATTACAAAACCATCTTCCACCGCAGTATTTCCATGAATGTCCTTCGCAAAATAGATAATTGGGTAGGTTGCACGAACCAAACTATTAACCATTCCATTGTAACCAGGAACTTTATTTACGCTAATACTTCCGTTACAAGTGTCGTAACCAGTAACCGCGTCAACAAACAAACTTCCAATTTGCAACTGGACCACATCGCCATCTACCAAACGTTTGCCATAGCTAAACAAACCTGGCTTCTTGGTATCTACAACATTAATGGTACGCTTTGTAGTAGAACTATTTCCCTGTGCATCCATTACATCGTATGTCAATGTGTATGTTCCAACAGTAGACGTATTAACAGATCCACTGATTTTGATGCTAGTGGTAAGATTTCCATCAACCAAATCAGTCGCTACCGCACCATTTTCATTATACGTATCACATTGCTCTACTTTTACTATGGCATTACCTAACAAGGTAAGCGTTGGAGGTGTTTTATCCAATACTACGATTACGGTTCTGTTGACATCTTGAGCAGTATTTCCAGCCGCATCCGTCACACGGAAATTCATATTGTAAGTTCCAGGAGTAGTGCAATCCAAATCCGTTGCAATCATCACTTTGGTTGTTAAATCCCCTTCTGTAGGATCTGCAGCTGTATATGTGCTATATGCCTTTTCAGTCCAACAAGCATTAGCATTACTGTTCCGTTCAACACGTACAATACTGTTTCCTATTAAAGTAATCACAGGAGGACGCTTATCGTTGGCCAATGTGATTCCATAATCCTCGAACTCACCAACCACGTTTACTCCACAAGATGTATTGGCAAAAGTACCATAAGAAACAGCCACACGCATACGTGTCACTCCCTCAAAACAATCTTTCAAATCTGGAACACGAAACTTATTGCTTGCTTTAGTACCAGCAATTGCACCACTGTTCAAAACCAATTCATCATCGGTAAATACACCATCAATGTTATAATCAATCCAAGCCTTAAAGTTTGCATTGTTTGCATTGGTTCGACGTGTAGCAATTACAGTATAGTAAGAACCATAACTCAAAGGATCATTAAATTGATCCGTGTAATCTGTGTAAGCTGTGATTCCAACATCTGTGGGATTGTCCAACAAACTCACACTGTCTTGGAACAATTCAACTTTAGAAATTGCGACGTCAGACGATAACATATCTGTTACAGGTACACAATATTTTACCGCAATTACATATTTGGTTTTAATAATCTTTTTCTCAGTGGCCGTTCTTCCACCAGGTGTGCTCCAAGCACGTAAGGTAAATGTATACGCACCACCCGCATTGAATACCAATTTAGGGTTTCTTGAATTAATTGTTGTTCCACCCACTAAGCTATACGTAGCTGGGTATATACTCCATTCAAAGTTTGAAGCATAATCCGTTTTAGTTGTGATAGAAATTGCTTCGCCTACTTTCGGACGAAGGTTTGACGCCACAAAATCTACGATTCCAGGAGCTGTAGGCGTATTGACAGTAATCTTATTGCAGAAAGTATCTATACCATTACAGATTTTAGCAATTAAACAAACGTTATAAGTTCCATCGGTATAAAAAGCAGTAGAGAATACTTTGGCTTTTGCCCCGTATCCACTGGTTCCATCAATCATCCAATCATATTCTACCTGACCTTGAGCATTTTTTACATTACCAACAAAATCAATATTCGTTCCATTTCCGATGGTTGTATAAGCCACATCATATCCTGACTTTGGATTGGCCACCGGCAACAATTCAGAATCCCACTTGGCAATAAATCCACTGTCATTATTCGCCGAGTTAGATTCGAAGGTGATATACATTGATCCACTGAATGCCTTTAATGTAGTACCACGGAACATATTTTGGTTAACACCGGTGATACCACCCGCTGGAGTAATTGCTTTTCCGCTGGCATCCTGACCATCGTAAATACGCAAACGGTCGCCCCCATCTCCCACACTCAACTTTAACTGGGTAAACGTGAAACGAATTTCCTTTGCTCCACATGGGAAAATTTGAAAATAGTCAATGGCAGTTTTACGGTTATTACCATAGTTTCCGGTTTTACCACCGTTATCATATAAAATACCACCTTGGTTAGAGGCAATCTTATTTGGTCCCATGTAAAATTCACCAGGAGGAACAGCTTGAATATATTTGCTCTTACAAACTTTTGTACTTGTACCAATGTCATTTTGAGACGTCAAACAAATATCCCACCAACCCAATTCATCAAATGAAAACACTGGGTTTTGTGCAGTACTTGTATACACAATCGCACCAGAGGGCGAAGTCGCAGTCCAATTCCACTTGTAAGCACCGTTGGTACTTAAATCAGAAAGTTGCGTGGTATAAAATACTTCTACTTGGTTGCTCATTGCTATAAAATCAGCCACTGGAGCCGCAGTTGGTTTTTCGATTTTTACAGATTTTACGATAGAATCTTTCATACCGCAGAATTGTTGAACCAATTTTACATTGTAGTATCCTATGTTAGGCCATGAACCTTTACCTTTTGATCCAGTACCAACAACAGAAGTTCCACTTTGGAATGTCCAATTCTGCGCATACGCTGAATTTGTAGCTGTTGAGTTAAAAGTAATTGAAGTCTTAATAAAATTAGGACCCACCGGAACCGCAAAGTCAGCCACTGGTGGACTCACAGATTTTACATTCACCTCAAAATCTAAGATGTTACCGTAGTTTGATTGAGTACCACAACCTTGGTTGGCAGTAAACGTGCTGTACATACAACGAACACGCAAAATAGCTTTGCCCGCCTTAGCTCCAATACAAGGAATTGTAAGCGAAACCGTTTTTGTCGTGTTTACCGGAATAGAACCAAATCCATTTGAACTTGTACAAAGACATTCTGCTGCAGAAAAATCATTACTCCCATCCAAATCAATCCAAACACCAACATATTCAGAAAATATACAAGTGTTCTCAATTGTCATTGAGATCACTTCCCCCGGAGCAATATCCATGACCGCACCGTTGGTCATCAACTTGTTTGACGGACCTGTATTCACGCAGTTCATTCCAGACACAGAATAAGAAGTACCGCCGCTGTTTTTGAACGTAATACCCGAGAGGTAATCTCCAGTACAATTCAAACTATTGTTGGCCGCACAAATCTGAGCGTCGGCTTGATTGAACCAACTAAATAGGCCTAAAACACTGGCCGTTAGATTGGTTTTAGTAAAAATATATTTCATATATGTTGCTTGCTGGTTTAACATCCTATGTAACCAACTCATAACATTATAAGCACTTTACATAAAATGGACACGCAATGTAGCATGAATTCTCCTGAAAAAATGTCATCGTATTGTCACGATTTAAAATTATTACAATAAAATCAATCCTCTTTAATTATCATCAAACCTTAATCCCGCAGCCCACTAGCACGATTTTCAACAAGTCACAAACCGCACTAATGTCAATTTTACACTTGCGACCAAAGTCCAGCTAAATGCAAAAGTACCTCGCTGCTCTTTTCCATGTCCTGCACACTCACATATTCGTGCTTGCCGTGAAACGCCATTTCTCCCGTAAATAGGTTCGGACAAGGCAAGCCCATAAAGCTCAAACGACTGCCATCCGTTCCACCCCTAGCCCTTGTCAACTGGCAAGGAATTCCCGCCATCTCAATCGCCTTAACAGCCAATGAAGAAATTCTAGGATCCAAATCCACAACCTCCTTCATGTTGCGATACTGTTCCGTCACCTCCATTTTGGCTGTTGCCCCCGGAAAACGAGAAACAACATCGTTCATTATCCCTTCCAAACGAGCTTCATGTACCAATAAATTGGCTGTTTTGAAATCTCTGACAATAAACTGAACCCACGCATGCTCGGCAACGCCGCCCATCGTAACAGGATGGACAAAACCTTGGGTGTCTTCCGTAGTTTCCGGACTCCATTCACCCTTGGGCAAAGCCGACATAAAATCAGCTGCAATCTTTAACGCATTCACCAACTTATCCTTTGCATAGCCAGGATGCGCACTCACACCATAAAAATGAACCTTCGCCCCATCAGCACTAAAAGTCTCGTCTTCATAACAACCCCTCTCACCCGCATCCAACGTGTAACCAATTTCAGCGCCCAATTTTTCGATATTCACTTTGTCAACGCCTCTACCAATTTCCTCATCTGGAGTAAACAAAATCTTGATAGCACCATGAGGCAACTCCGGATTCAGCGTCATCTGCTGCACAAAATCCATAATCACCGCCACACCCGCCTTATCATCAGCACCAAGCAATGTCGTTCCGCTCGCCGTAACAATATCATCCCCAATTCGCTCCAACAAATACGGATGATTCTTGGTAGTAATCACCTGGGAATGATCGTCTGGCAATACCAAATCCTGTCCTTGATAATTCCTGTGAACCAATGGCTTAACACCTTCCCCCGTGCAATCCGGAGAAGTATCCACGTGGGCACAAAAACACAAAATCGGTACTTCACGATCCACATTCGATGGCAACGTCGCATACACATGTCCGTATTCATCCAAATGAGCATCGGACAATCCCATTTCCAACAACTCTTTCACCAAAACGCGCGAAAGATCCTTCTGCTTTTCAGTACTCGGTTGGGTTGGACTATTCGGATCGCTCTGGGTGTCGATCTTTACGTATTCGCAAAAGCGAGTTTCAATGTTTTTCATTGTTTCTGTTCGATAATTGTGTAAACGCAGTCTTTTTTGTTTTTCTGGGCGATGGCAAATGCAAATTATACCAAATCGGTCAAGCTCATCTCCAAAGCCTTGGCGCTCATGCCCTTGCTCTTTGGGTTAAACTGATGCAAACGCATCACGCTGGATTTGATGATCGCACTCACATCCTTAAAAATGGCGACATCCGTCACTTCCGCGTCCTTTTTCATCAAATAACCAAACACCCTCGCCATACCGCAGTTGGCCATAAAATCTGGAATCACCGCAAACTGAGAATCGGCCAATGTGCTA
>NSIB01000047.1 GCA_002737625.1 Flavobacteriales bacterium
TATCAAAACTTTATTACTTGGTTTGGTCATTTGGCAAAAGGTGAGCCATTTACTGCGTTAGCCTATTTGAGTATAGCATTGGTTGTTATTACAGTATTAAAAAATGGGTTTCGTTTTTTGGCCATGAATTTTATGGTGCTTATCCGAAATCGCAGTATTCAAGAGATAAGACAGAACGTCTATCAGAGATGTCTTGATTTACCGATAGCGTTCTTTAATAATGAGCGAAAAGGTGATTTGATGTCTAGGATGAGCAATGATGTAAAAGAGATTGAGTTTGCACTGATGGTATCCTTGGAAGCCTTGTATTTTCAGCCATTGAATATCATATTATTTATGGTGGCGCTGGTGATGCTGTCGGCGAAACTTACATTATACATCCTATTGTTTTTACCCATAACAGCTTTGATCATTGGATTGATAGGTAGATCATTGAGAAAGCGAAGCACTCGGAATCAGGAGTTATTGGGAAAGGTGATGACCGCTTACGATGAAACCTTGGGTGGTATTCGTATCATAAAAGCGTTTAATGCGGCGGGGTTCTTTTCTCAAAAGTACAAAGAGCAAGACGAGGCGTATACTAGAAACAACATTGGTGTTCAGCGCAGATATGATTTAGCATCACCGATGAGTGAGACCATCGGTATTGGCGTGAGTGCTTTGCTATTGTGGTTGGGTGGTAGCATGGTTTTCCGAAATGAGTTGGATCCAGAGTTTTTTCTGACCTACTTTGCCATTTTTTCTCAATTGATTCCGCCATTTAAGGCGTTTTCAAATGCTTTGTATGCGGCTCAAAAAGGCATCGCCAGTTTGGATCGAATCCAGGAGTTGGTTACAGCCCCTGTAACGGTAGAGGATCCAATTGTGGCGGAGGTTCCTGTATTCAACAATAATATCGTTTTGAAGAATGTGGGATTTGGTTATTTGGATGGTGCTAAGGTGATAGATGGCTTTGATTTGGAAATTAAAAAAGGGCAGACCATTGCTTTAGTGGGTCCTTCTGGCGCGGGAAAAACTACACTTACAGACTTGTTGGCTAGGTTCTATGACGTAACGGATGGTGGTATTTTGTTAGATGGAGTTGATATACGCAAATTCAAACAAGACGATTTGCGCAGGTTGATAGGTATCGTAAATCAAGAGAACATTCTTTTCAATGAAACGGTGAGAAACAACATTGCTTTGGGCATGCCCAAAACCCCACTAGAAGCGGTAATTGATGCGGCTAAGGCGGCGAATGCGCATGAGTTTATCATGGAAATGGATCATGGATACGATACTGAAATTGGGGAACGTGGTGGCAAGTTAAGTGGTGGACAGAAACAGCGTTTGGCCATTGCTCGTGCATTGCTTAAGGATCCTGAAATTTTGATTCTTGACGAGGCTACTTCGGCTTTGGACAGTAACAGCGAGAAGGCGGTCCAGCAGGCTTTAGAGAAGCTTATGAGCTCAAAGACAAGCATTATTATAGCTCACCGTCTTTCTACCGTGATACACGCTGATGTTATCATTGTGTTGGATAAGGGTAAGATGATTGAGAAGGGTACTCACAATGAATTGCTGGAGCAGAAGGGGATGTATTTCAACCTCATTCAACTCCAACAATTACTATCCAATTAAATTATTGGAATTAAGATAAGTCAGTGTCCGTTGAGCTTGCAGCGTGATGTTCTGTCGCAGATACTGTCCCGTTGGTTGAGTAAGTATCAACAGTTGTTGTTGATTGATTCTGATCAATAGGAGCTTCTGGCAACGCAATTGTATCATCGGCAGGAACAATAATTGGGGTTTCTTGAGAGGGTGTTTCGATGGCTATGACTTCCTCTTCGATTGGATCGTAGGGTCTAGGACCAATCAATACTTCCAAATCAGCTTTAAAGAGAATCTCTTTTTCTAGCAATGCCTTTGCCACTTTCTCTACTTCTGCCTTTTTTGATGTAAGTAAGTCCTTCGTGATATCATAGGCTTTTTGAATCAATGCGCGAACTTCTTGGTCGATCAGCTCTGCTGTTTTTTCAGAATAAGGGCGTTGGTATCCGTATTCGCCTTGAGGATCATGGAAACTCACATGTCCTACTTTTTCGTTCATGCCGTAAATGGTTATCATGCTGTATGCCAACTTGGTAATACGTTCCAAATCGTTCTGGGCGCCAGTTGAGATTTTATCGAAGAAAATGGCTTCAGCGATTCTACCACCCAATGTCATACACATACTGTCCATCAATTGTTCTGTACGATACAAATACTGCTCTTTGGGCAAATATTGTGCGTATCCGAGAGCTGCAACACCGCGAGGTACGATAGAAACTTTTAACAATGGATCAGCATGTTCCAGGAACCAACCGGCAATGGCGTGCCCAGCTTCGTGGTAGGCCACAATGGATTTTTCTTCGGGGCTAATGATTTTATTTTTCTTTTCAAGCCCGCCAATTACGCGATCGATGGCATCTTGAAAGTCTTGCATATCTACCGCTTCTTTATTGTGGCGTGCTGCAATCAACGCAGCTTCATTACATACATTGGCGATCTCTGCTCCTGCAAAACCCGGAGTTTGTGCTGCCAATTTGTGTGCATCAACATCGCTAGAAAGTTTTGTAAGTGGAAGCAGGTGAACTTGAAATATTTCTTTTCTACCTTGAAGATCAGGTCTATCAACAGAAATTTGCCTATCGAAACGTCCCGGGCGCATCAGAGCGCTGTCCAAAATATCAGGTCGGTTTGTAGCAGCCATAATAATCACACCGCTATCTGTTCCGAAACCGTCCATTTCTGAAAGCAATTGATTTAGTGTGTTTTCGCGTTCATCGTTAGATCCTTGCATCAAATTTTTTCCTCTTGCTCTTCCTATGGCGTCAATTTCATCAATAAAGATGATACAAGGTGCTTTTTCTTTTGCTTGTTTAAATAGGTCACGGACACGGGAGGCGCCAACACCCACGAACATCTCAACAAAGTCCGAACCAGAGAGTGAGAAGAAGGGAACGCCTGCTTCACCTGCTACGGCTTTGGCAAGGAGGGTTTTTCCTGTGCCCGGAGGGCCAACAAGTAGGACGCCTTTTGGTATCTTACCCCCCAAATCGGTATATTTTTTTGGATTTTGCAGAAAGTCTACAATTTCCATCACTTCCAATTTTGCTTCTTGAAGTCCTGCAACATCCTTAAAGGTTTTATTGACTTTGGTATCTTTATCAAAAAGTTGGGCTTTGGAGCGTCCTATGTTAAAGATGCTACCAGCGCCGCCGCCGCCGCCCCCGCCGCCCATTTTGCGGAACATCATGTTATAAAAAATCAAGAATATTCCGATGAAGAAAATCCATTGAAAAAGTTCGCCAAATAAATCACTTTGGGATTCATATTGAATCACGAGGTCATTCGGATCGGTGTTTTTTTCAGATAGTGTTTTTTTCAGATCTAAGATTTCATTGTTGAAGTAACCTTTTTCAATTTCAAAACTGTAGTTTGGTTCAACACCCCCTAGATAATCTTTACTCTTGCGTACTCCATATTTTTTCTGTTGAATGGCGTCCGGTGTTAAAAAGACTTCAACAATTCTGTCATTTACGATTACAATTTTCTTAACATCTCCTTGAACGATCATATCTCTCACTTCTTTCCAATTCGTAGTCTTCCCAGCATTTTTTGGCAAGAAGAGCATCGCCATGAGAATTAAAAAAAGTGCGCCGTAAATCCAGTAAGGATTGAAACGGAATCCACCCGGTTTTTTATTGTCGGGGATAGGTCGATTATTTTCCATGTTGCGTCTGTGTCATCAAAGGTTGAGCCAATTGTAAAATCTGACTGCAAAAATACGATTTTCGATAGGGAAATTTTATGAATTGCGCCGTTTAGTCATAATTATTGGATTGAACTGCAAAAATGTCTGATGAATACCGATTTGCTAAAATTAATTGCAATAACAGGGCGATTTACAATGGGTCTTAAAATATTCGTGAATAATTTTCATGGAACATCGGGATTTCAAGTGGTAATTATTTGATTTTCGATAAAAATGCAGCAATTCAAAATATAATATTTCCTCACAAACATCAACGCCAATGAGTAGAAATGAGTGGAAAGAATGTTAATATTGTAAAAGAAATATTTTATGGATAATATTAGAATTTATATTAAGGGAAATAAGAAGTTGTTTATTGGGCTACTGGGTCTATTTTTATTAGTATTGGTTTGGTTTAGAATAACAAATGGCAACAAGGATTCTGGGTCTAGTATTTATGCAATGAGCACGGCAGATTCTGTCATCTTAGTGTTAGATAACATGAATCAAGATCAGTATCTTAAAGTTGCAGTAGATAAGTTGTCAATATTCCATTTGAATCAAGAATCGGAATACAAGAAATTGATGCGCTATATATCCAAGCGGGTCAATACGGATGATGATGCATATGGGCGGTCTTTGTTGTTTGTCTTGCGTGGGTTTGAATGCAATGAGCGAGATGAACCAGATTCGGTTCAATATTATTTGGAGGAGGCTGAAAGTGTCTTGCCAATAGGGGCCGACAAGTCATATTATTACAATTTAAAATCTTTACATATGATAGGTAAGAAGCAATTTAGGGCTGCTAAGGAATTGATAAATAAAGGATTGTCTGAGGCGAATCATTTTGGAGATATTCGTGTAAAGACGAGTTTGTTCAACAATTTGGGCACTGTTTATTTTTACCAATCATTATTTGGGGCAGCTTCGAAGTGTTTTACGGAAGTATATGATAATTATCCTAAGGACGAGCCAATGCCAGCGGTTCTTGTTAATAATATTATATCTTTAAAACTCGCAGAAAGAAGTTATCAGTCGGCTGATGAATTTTTGAAAAAAAATGAAGCAATCCTTGAAGCCACAAAGGACCTATATGCCCGCGGAGTGTTAATTATCAATAAACTTCAAATCAACATCGCTTTGGGTAGGTGGGATCAAAGTGCCGCGTTATTAAGTTCCATGCCGGATTCCACAATTTTACCCGAATTTAGGTTGGAATTTTTGGGCTGTAAATTAAAGCAGCAGATGCAGGTTGATGAGACCAAGGTAACCGCGATGATTAAATCTCATATTCCTTGGATTGCGGAGAACTATTTTAAGGCTATCTCGGGGATCAATGAGTTTTTTGAATATTCGGCAATGGAAAATCCAGATTTATTTGATTTGGATAGTTTATCTATTTGGCATGATGGGGTTAAATTTCAATTGAAAGAAAATATGCAAGCCAATAGTAACCATTATCGTTTAATGTCTAAAATATTGAAGGCGAAGGGCGATCCTGATAGGGCATATATAGCGCTTAATCAGTCTATGGCATTTGAGAATGAATTTATCAATTTTCATGATTCTATCACCAAGGCGGATTTTACCGCGAAGAAGGAGTTGGAGGTGTTGAGGAATGCGCAATCAGAAAATGAATTGGAATTGTCTAACAGAAAGAAGATTTCCAATTATACGTATGGTTTTTTTGGAGCGGTTGGTATAATACTCTTTTTGATAGCTTTATTTTTTTGGATGAAACAGCGAATTAAGCAAGGAAAATTGGCGATGGCAAATTACCAATTGTCCATGCAACGCGAGGAAAAATCTCAGATTCAAAAGGAAAAAGAGATGAATGAACGCATCATTCGTATGAGTGAACTGGTATTATCTAAGAGTTTGGAGATTAGCAAGAAACTGAAAACCATCAAAACCGAAAATCCTCAAGAATTGGACTCAATCCGAAGAGATTTGGAAGCCATGGGTCGGGTTGAGAATACTGCTAGGCCGCAACTGGCAGATACTAAGATTAAAGAGCAGGGTGATATTTTTGATCATTATCCGGCCTTGAAAACCCTGAGTCTAACAGAGAAACGGATTTTTATATTGAGCGTGGATGGTTACAAATCAAAAGACATCGCAGCAATTGTTGGTGTTACCCCTCAATATATTCATAATGTGAGGTCTAAGATTAGGCGAATTTTAGGCATCGACAATAGCACCCACTGGGAGTCCTTTAAAGAGAAATCTTAAAGTTCTGGAATGCTTGCCCAAGCAAAAATACATCTTCATAAGAATTGTAGATGGGTGCGGGTGCAATCCTAATCACGTTGGGCTCTCTCCAATCCACTGTGATATTCGTCTTTGCAAGAAAGTCGAAAAGTGCTTTCCCATCATGGTTTGTGAGCAAACTCAACTGGGCACCTCTTTCGTTGGGGTCTTTGGGTGTGATAATTTCAAACTGTAAAAGGGGATTAACTTGCTTTGCTTCTTCTAATACAAAAGATAGAAAAGAAGTTAGGTTTTTACTTTTATTTCTTAGGTTAGACATTCCTGCCTGATGGAAAATTTCCAAGCTTGCCAAATGGATAGCCATGCCAAATACGGGGGCGTTGCTCATTTGCCAACCGGCAGCACCGGGTTCCGGGATGTAACCCTTTTTCATTTGAAAGCGTACATTTTCTTTATGACCCCACCAGCCAGACAATCGCGGTGTTTTTGGATTTAAACCATGTCTACCATGAATGAATACCCCTGCAACATTGCCAGGACCGCTGTTTAGATACTTATATGAGCACCAGGCCGCAAAATCAACATCCCAATCATGTAGCTTTAAATCAACATTTCCGGCGGTGTGAGCCAGATCAAACCCAGCCATTGCGCCCACTTTGTGTGCGGCTTTGGTGATTTCTGGAATATTGAAAAGTTGACCTGTGTAATATTGAACACCGCTAAAAAATGTTAGGCAGAGTTGATCCCCTAATTCAGCGATGGTATTCATAATATCATTGTGTCTGAGGGTGTGTTCACCTGTTCTTGGTGAAAGTTCAACCACGGCGTCGGAATAATCTAGACCATAGGATTCTACTTGGCTTTGCACAGCATACATATCGCTAGGGAATGCATTGGCCTCCATAAGAATTTTATATCGCAACGGTTTGTAGTTACCTTCTTCATCCGTTGCAAAAGTGGGTCGGTAAAAACTGAACATCAATAAGTGTAAGTTCACTGTGAGTTGGTTCATAACTACCACTTCGTGAGGTAGGGCACCGGCAATTTCGGCTGTATACTCTGTAAGAAATTTATGATAGTGAAACCAGGGTTTTCGGCCTTGGAAATGGCCCTCTACACCCCATTTGGCCCAATCCTCTAATTCGTTTAGAATGGCTTGTTTGGCTGATTTGGGTTGAAGGCCGAGAGAATTTCCGCAAAAATAAATGCTTGTTTCATTGTTTTCATCGGTTGGGAAATAGAATTGGTTTCGGAAGTCCCGCAATGAATCATTTTGATCCATTTCCTTGGCGAAGTCTGTTGTATTTTGAAATTGGATACTCACACTGCAAAGGTAAGCGCTAATTTTAGATGCGAGTAATTTGTGAAACCATGACAAAATTTGATTGTTAAGTCAGTAATTTGCAATTACGTGAAACTTGAAGATGCTATAAAGCAAAAGAAATTTGATTCGCCGATGCACAAGGCAACGGTAAATCTCATGTATACGGCGAATTGGCTTCATGGAGAATTCCGTGACCTGTTTAAATCATTTGACATCACGCATCAGCAATATAATGTATTAAGGATTTTGCGTGGGATGCATCCGGCCTGTGTGAATCCAACAGAAATCAAGGTGGTAATGTTGGATAAAAATCCAGATATCACTCGTTTGTGTGATCGATTGTTGTTAATGGGATTAATTCATCGAACTATCGACAAAGAGAATCGCAGGAAGATGAAGATTAGTATTACCGAAAAGGGGTTGGCTCTATTATTAGAGATCGAACCGGTGATAAAATCGAGGATGAATGATTTGTTTGCTGAAGTTTGTGTGGATTATGACAAATTCAACGAGATGTTGGATGCAATGAGGGGTTAATGCAATTTTTGTACGAGTGTTAGTCCGTCTCGGATTGGTAACAATGTAATTTGCACGGTATCATGACTTTTTAGGTATTGGTTAAATGCGTGCATGTTTTGCGTATCCTTATCGTTTTGTAAATCTGTTTCATTGATCACGCGTTTACTCCATAAGGTATTATCGAATAAAATCACACCGCCAATGGGGAGCAACGGCAAACAGAGGTCTAAATAGGCGGGGTAATTGGATTTGTCTGCATCCACAAAAATAAAATCGGGTTGGATTTTCAGATTTGGGATGATGGAAAGTGCTTCACCTACGTGCCATTGAACCGGATGTTTGGGGTTGTTTTGACTCCAAAAGGTATGTGTTTTATGTGCAATTTCGGAATCTGCTTCAATGCTGTGGATTTCACTAGATTTTGGTAAGAATTGTAAAAGGCAGGCAGTGGCATAACCGGTAAACGTGCCTATTTCTAGTATGCAATGGGGTTGTTTTAGGGATACAAGAGACGACAATAAGTGACCTTGGAGGTGTCCTGAAAGCATTCGAGGGTTAATCATTTTTTTCCAAGTGAAATCATTGATTGCCTGTAAAAAAGGGGATTCAGGGGAGCTCATTTGCTCACAATATTGATGAATTTGGTCTTGCCAGTCGTGGTGCATGATTTTCTTACAAATTTCATGTTGTTTTTCTGAATCAAAAATCTATTTTCGCGGTAAGTAAGAATTTATGTATTGGACACTTGAATTGGTTGGATATTTGGACGATGCTCCATGGCCAGCCACCAAAGACGAGTTGGTTGATTATGCAATCCGTTCTGGAGCTCCTTTGGAGGTAGTGGAAAACCTTCAAGAGTTGGAAGATGACGGGGAGCCATATGAGAGTATTGAAGAAATTTGGAGTGATTATCCGTCGGATGATGACTATTTCTTCAATGAAGACGAGCTTTAATCTTTGGTAAAGGAAAAAAAATGGCCAGATTTATCTGGCCATTTTTTGTTGTAAGAGCATATCAACGATACTGGCTCTCAATTTTTCAATGTTCCAATTGTTGTGGGCAGAAATGAATACCGCAGGCGCATTTTCTTTTGCAATCCAGCTTTTTTCAAATTGAGCGATGGTCATTCCGGTACTTCCAACAAAAAAATCATCGTCATTGCTTTCCTGAAATGCATCAACTTTATTGAAAACAATGAGTTCGGGTTTGTTGTTAGCCCCAATTTCATTCAGAATTTCTTTTACGCTCATCATTTGCTGTTCAAAGGCAGGATTTGATATATCCACAACATGAATCAGAAGATCAGTTTCCATCGCCTCGGCCAGTGTGCTTTTGAAACTCTCAATGAGTAATGTGGGTAGCTTTCGGATGAATCCTACCGTGTCTGAGAGCAGCAGAGGGACCATATCTCCCATTCCGTCGGGGTTAGGTAGTACAACTTTTCTTACCGTGGCATCTAGTGTAGCAAACAATTTATTTTCTACAAGTACATCGGAACGACTCATGAGGTTCATGATTGTACTTTTCCCCACGTTAGTATATCCAACCAAAGCGCAGCGGAAAACGCCATCGCGACTTTTTCTTTGGGTAAATCCTACTTTTTCGATTTCTGTGAGGCGGGTCTTAAGCAAAGAAATTTTATCACGAAGTACCCTGCGATCTGTTTCGATTTCCTTTTCTCCAGGTCCTTTCATTCCAATACCCCCTTTTTGCTTGGATAAGTGAGTCCACATACCCGTAAGTCTGGGAAGCATAAAAATGCTTTGCGCCAATTCTACTTGCGTTTTGGCTTGTGCAGTTTTTGCGTTGTTGGCGAAAATGTCGAGAATGAGGTGGGTACGACTTAAAATCTTGGTGTTTTCAATTTCCGTTTCGATATTTCTCACTTGCGCGGGGGTGAGTTCATCATCAAAAATGATCAGATCGATTTTATTTTTCTCAACATATATCTTGATTTCTTCAAGCTTCCCTTTTCCCACATAAGTTTTGGGTTGAGGGTGTTCCAGGTTCTGAATAAATCGTTTTTTGGTAACGGCACCGGAGGTATAAACCAGCTGTTCTAGCTCATCTAGCGTTTCTTCGATGGGCATAGTTTGTTTGGGTGTATTCACCCCAACTAAGATGGCCGTTTCTATTTTTATGTCGTTGGTATGCAAGGTATGGACGAATTCTAAAATAATTCTATGCAAAATTAGGTTAGAGCTTGGCATTTCGATATCATACAATGATTTTTGACCTAGTGAAAAGCAAATTGTTGATTTGGGTTTTGATTCTTTTGTGGCATTCGCTCTGTAATGGGCAGATGACAAGAATTAGTGATCAACCTAAATTAACGCAAAAGCGCACACAGTTTCACCGAGCGATTGGATCTTATGACGGACATATTTTGATGTTGAATTATGGCGATGAACGGATGTCTAATGGATTTGTTTTGGAGCGATATACAGAGGGTTTGGTATTTGAAAATGACAGAAAATTCGAAGTGGCGAATAAACAAATTGTCTTGAAGGTTTTTATCGCAGATTCAGTGCTCTATTGGATTAGTGCAATTTACATAAAGCGGTCGGCGATCAAAGTTTCTTTACATTCAGTTTCAGCTTCCTTGGTGGGTGATATATCCGTAAATGATGTTGGGACCTTTTACACGGGAGACATAGAAATAGATCAAATTGAGGTTGCGAATTCACCCAATAAAACAAGATGGGCTTTAATGGGCTTTGGAACGGCTGGTCGGCGGATCAGGGAGGCATTGGGCACCGAGGTTTGGATGCTAACGGCTCATGTTGATGGAACAGAAACAACGAGTGGTTTTATTTTGGCGAGCGAGCGATGGAGCACTGCAGATTTGGCGTGGAAGTCTGTTGTATTGGATGACAGCGGGCGGGTATTCGCAATATATGAGGACAAGGATTATGGAGGAACGGGATTGTTGGGTGGTCGTAAGCAGTTAAATCATTTTCATTGGATAAAGCATGTTAGTGATACTTTAATTTGTGGTGATTTGGTTGTGGATGGAGATGTTTTGGATGCTGTGGCCGTGTTACATACAAAGACACAGGCATTGCAAGTGTTTGGCTACTACAATGCAGGTAGAGGCTTGGGCATGGATGGACATTTTACAGGAGAATTGGGAGTCGATGGTCAAATTACTTGCAGTAATCATCCTTTAAATGAATCCTCTGCCAGACAATTTATGGGTTTTGGGAGTCTCAAACGGAATGAAAGGCCAGACAATTATTACATCCGAAATGTATTGCCATTAACCAATGGCGGTTGGTTGATGCTGTCTGAGCAGTTTTATGAAAGTCGTCAGATGGAAACATATTATGTGAATGGTGTTCCACAAACAAGCTCAAAATTGTTTTACCATTATGGTGATATCGCATTGCAATATTTGCAAAAAAATGGAGCGTTAGATAGTTTGATAATGGTTAGAAAAACGCAAGTGGGTACTTTGAATGTTGCACATTTGTTTGGTTTTGGGATGTATGTTTGCAGCAGTAGTGTGAATTTGCTATATAATGATGATGAAGGGGAGATCAATCGGATCATGCATGTGAAAGTAGATAAGTCATACAAGTTGGAAAGAGATTGGTTATTTCGGAATGAAAATACACCTGGCACAATAGTGCCATACGAAGGAAAACAAACGGATTACGGGTTAATTACGCTACCCATTTATCGCGATAAACAATGGTTTTGGTTACAAGTGTTTTCCGATGATTAAACGACTGTCCGAACATAGTGTTTTTACCTTGATGGTGTTGGTGCTTTTCTCGATGTGCTTGCGGTTGCCGGCCTTATGGATTATTCCGAAATCGGGGATTGTTTTTAAGCCAGGGCTGCTTATTTCTTGGGTGGATTGGATCAATCAATGGCCGGTTTTTTCTGTTATGATTTCTGCCGTTATTGTAATTGGGCAGGCCTTATTTGTGAATTTCATTTGCAGAACACATGGTTTGGTTCAGCCGGTGGGTTATTTGCCAGCCTATTTCTTTGTTTTAGTACAGAGTTTATTTCCAGAGAACTTACTTTTGACGGAATATCATTTAGGCAATTTGTTGGTTTTTATTGGATTGGCCTTTTTTTTTCAATTGAAAGATGGGTATAATACTGTAACATTATTTTATGGTTCTCTGTGTTTTGGCGCTGCTATATTGATTGTACCTGACCATTTGATGATACTGCTGTTTTTAATTGCTTGTGTTCTGGTTTACAAGAACATCGTAATTTCAGACATTTTGGCCATCGTTTTTGGGTTGGTGATGCCGTACTATCTAATGAAGTCGCTGGCTTTCATTTTCCGATGGGATTTAAAAGCGATGCATAGCGTGGAGACTACACCCATTGATATGACATTGTTTGGAAGTGGCATCTCTCTAATTTTTATTAAATACACCGTGTTTGCATTGTTTTCCCTGCTTGTAATATTTGGAATGTTGCGACAGATTGGCGGCTATTTTCAGAACAATGTGAATGTAAGACGAAGCAAATTGGTTGTGATCTTATTCTTTGTTTACAGTATCTTTTTGATGCTAATTCATTGGAAAGAGATTAGAAATTTCCATTTGCTTGCGGCATTTCCAGCGGCCATTTTCTTGGCGAGTTTCTTTTCCGGTGAGAGCATTCCTTGGTGGAAGGAATTATTGAATTACATTTTGTTGGGAAGTTTGGTTTATTCCCTATACTCCCCAGCCTATACGCTGTAAATTGTTAGCGTATTGCACTCATTCCCAAGGGGTATTTTTCCAATACAAGACAAACATCTGCATAGGTTGATTCCCAAAGGGCTAGTTGTTCGGGGTTGTTGGGTATGTACCAGCTAGAATGCAATTTCACTTGTTCGTGAATTTTGTGAAGGGCAAATCCTACCCTTTCGAGGTCTTGATAATGAAATAGGTATTGATTGGTATAGAATCTAGTATATCGCTCCATGAAAGGGTCAATTTGACTATGCCCCATCAATTCCAAGGCCGAACGATATGTTTCTTTCTCTGATTCTAGGGTAGTATAGAATAATTGTAATTTTTCTAAGTGATTATTTATTAAGTAACTATCAATCATTATCTCAATTACTACGTGAAGTGTAAACCAAAAACGGGGTATTTGAAGTTTTGGACACATCAATTGCCAATTGGAGCGTTGTAATTGATATATTTCCTGGAATAACGGGGATTTATGGAACTCTTTGTCGCGTTGAATATGTTGCAAACAGCCGTTAAAAAAATCATGTAATATGGGATCTTCTTGGGGCTGTTTTATGAATGTTATTTGTTGAAAATGTTTAAAATGAAATTTTGATTGACCTGGGGTGAAATTTCTAAGAACGTCAGGAGCAATCAGGGCTGCATTGAACGCTGGTTTATTTGGTTGGAAGTCAACGAAAAAATGGCTAAAAAAATTCATCGAAATAATGGCGAACTTACAACCCTTTTCATGGAATTTTGTTTCTTAATAGATGAGGGGTAAGAATTTGATTTTGGTATTTGTAGTCTACCTAATGATCGGTGGATTGACAGCGTGCAACGGAATCGATACGGGTAAGCAAGTGCCTATGAAAGAAAAAAAGAATGTCGCGATGGATTATAAAGTAAATAAAACAGAGACCGAATGGATGGCTCAATTGGGAGAGAACGCTTTTGAGGTGTTGAGGAAAAAGGGTACGGAACGGCCTTTTACGAGTGAATATGAAACCTTCTGGGACTCGGGAGTTTATATATGTAAAGGATGTGGCGAGGAATTGTTTTCTAGTGCTACAAAATTTGATGCAGGTTGCGGTTGGCCCAGTTTTTATCAATCCATAGATAAATCCAAGGTTAAGGAAATCTTGGATAATTCTCACGGCATGGGTCGGGTGGAGGTGGTATGCAGCAATTGCGGCGGACATTTAGGTCATGTCTTTAACGATGGGTATAACCAGCCAACGGGATTGAGATATTGCATAAATGGTCTGAGTTTAGGCTTCATTAAGAAGCAATAAGCCGCTTAATATTTGTAACTTGCTACCTTTTAATTATGCAAAAGGGTAAGTTATTTTTGTTGGATGGAATGGCGCTTATTTACAGGGCTTTTTTTGCTTTTATTCAAAATCCTCGCATCACCAGCTCGGGTTTAAATGCCAGTGCCATGATGGGATTCACCAATACTCTATTGGAAATTCTGCGAAAACAACAGCCTACCCATATTGCGGTTGTGTTCGATACTTCGGCACCTACGCAGCGACATATCAAATTTGAAGCCTATAAAGCACAGCGTGAGGCGATGCCTGAAGATTTGAGAAAGAGCATCCCTTATATTTTTAGAATCATAGAAGGCTTTAACATCCCAGTAATAACAATGGATGGTTACGAGGCGGATGACATCATTGGAACGCTGGCATGGAAGGCAGGAGATTTGGGATTTGATGTTTTCATGATGACCCCCGACAAGGATTTTGGTCAGCTCGTTCGCGAAAATGTAAAAATCTATAAGCCAGGACGAATGGGCAACGGTGACGAGATTTTGGGTGTGGCGGAAATATTAAAGCGTTGGGAGATTCAAGATCCTCAGCAGGTTATCGACATTTTAGGTTTGTGGGGTGATGCATCAGACAATATACCTGGAGTGCCGGGTGTGGGAGAAAAAACGGCTAAGAAATTGATCCAAGAATTTGGAAGTATGGAGGCCATTTTGGAGAACACAGACAAACTCAAAGGGAAGCTGCAAGAGAATATGCGATTGTATGTAGAACAGGCCAAAATCAGTAAATGGTTGGCTACAATTGATACACAAGTCCCAGTGGAATTGGACATCAAAGGGTTAGAATTAGAGCCTGTGAACGAGCCCGTTTTGAGGGAAGTGTTTGAAGAATTGGAATTTAGAACTTTGATGCGAAGGGTGCTCGGAGAGTCTAGTTCTAGCGCAACATCTAATTCGCATTCAACCTCTAGTGGAGAGTTCATGGGGGTTGAAACGTCGCCTGCTGCGAATTTGGGTACTGATTTATTTGGCAATCCGATGCGTCCCGCGGCACCCAAGAAAGTTAAACCAGTGAATCCAAATCAAACCTCACTTTTTGGTACGGAAGCCACGTTGCCCCTGGAGGAACTGGATGGTGATTCTGAGTTGGAAGAATCGGTGATACACAAAACCATTGCGGATGTTTCGCATAGCTATCGAATTGCGAATTCTATTGAAACGATTGCCGAACTGTTGTTGGAGTTGGAAAATGCAGAGGCTTTTTGCTTTGATACCGAGACAACTGATGTTGAATCATTGCATGCTTCATTGGTGGGATTGTCGTTTTCAACGGCTTCGTTTACGGGTTGGTACGTGCCTGTCTCAGAGGATCGATTGGAGGCGATGGCATTGCTAGAGCAGTTCAGAGCCATCCTTGGATCATCGAAATTG
>NSIB01000048.1 GCA_002737625.1 Flavobacteriales bacterium
CTCTGATTATAAAAACTTACGTTTCCGCCTGTAACTGGGGTGTCGAATTTCCGACAAGCCTCACTCATCCCTTCGATGGCATTTTTGAATTGATAATAAACCTCCTCGTTGTAAGGATTTCCGAAATTCAAACAGTTTGTGATAGCCGTTGGCACACCTCCACTGCATCGAATATTCCTCGCCGCCTCAGCCACAGCAATCTGCGTACCCTTATTGGGATCGGCAAATACATATCTACTGTTGCAATCCACCGTCAACGCCAAACTCTTCTCCGATCCAACAATTTTTACGATCGCAGCATCTGAAGGCAAATTGGTTGACTCGTTAATCGTTCCAACCATAGAATCATATTGCTCATAAATCCAACGCTTGCTGGCGATATTGGGCTCATTACACAATTTAATGGCCGCATCTTTTGCTTCTGCTAAACTCAAATCCGCAACCGAATTCAAATCAAACTTGGCGATTTCTTTCAAATATTCAGGCTCAGTCCATGTCCGACGATAAACCGGAGCGCCACCACCCAACACCAATGATTCCGCAGGGATATCGGCCTCCAACACATCGCCCATAAAGTAGCGAACATGCTTAGTATCTGTCACCATTCCAATGTGCGCATAGGTCAAATCCCATTTCTCCAAAACCTTTTCAACCTCTTTTTCTCTCCCCTTTTCGATAATCACCAACATCCGTTCTTGGCTTTCGCTCAATAATAACTCCCAACCTTTCATGTCGGGCTGACGCATGGGCACTTTATCCAACCAAACGTCCATCCCCACATCGGTTTTCGCGCTCATTTCACTGGTTGAGCAAGTAATTCCCGCTGCTCCCATATCCTGCATTCCAACCACAGCACCCGTTTCGATGATCTCCAAACTCGCCTCCAAAATCAACTTCTCCCAGAAAGGATCACCCACCTGAACCGATGGCAAATCAGAAATACTGTCTTCACTCATATCTTTCGATGCAAATGCGGCACCATGAATTCCGTCTTTGCCCGTGGCCGAACCAAAGATATAAACTGGATTGCCTGCAGGACCTGCACCGGCAGAAATGCTCTTTCCAACACCCACGATACCCACACTCATGGCATTTACCAAGTTGTTTTGCTCGTAGCAATCATCAAAATACACCTCACCACCCACGGTTGGAATTCCGAAAGCATTGCCATAATCTCCGATGCCTTTCACTACACCTTTCACCAACCACTGCGTACGCGCGGTAGCAATATTTCCAAAACGCAAAGAATTTAGCTGCGCGATAGGCCTTGCACCCATCGAAAAAATATCTCTATTGATACCTCCCACACCCGTTGCTGCTCCTTGATAAGGCTCAATGGCACTCGGGTGATTGTGGCTTTCAATTTTAAAACAACAAGCCAACCCATCGCCAATGTCTACCAAGCCAGCATTTTCCTCCCCCGCTTCGGCCAACATTTTAGAGCCCGACTTGGGCAATGTCTTTAACCATACAATGGAATTTTTATAACTGCAATGCTCGCTCCACATAACAGAGTAAATGGAAATTTCCGTAAAATTCGGCTGACGACCTAGTATGTCGCAAATCTTGTTGAATTCTTCTTCCAACAAACCCAACTGTTTGGCTTGTTCTAGTGTAGCGGGTTGATGTACCATGCACCACAAAATTACAACACCGCAAGCGGAGGATGAAATTACTTTTAGATAGTTTTAACCACTACTTACCCACTTTCTAGCGCATCAACATGATGGTGCCAGAAATGGTTTTGCGACGAACGCGATCACCGGTTTTTAATTCATACCGGTAAATGAATGTATAAAGCCCTTCTTGACTTATTTCATTCATATAATAGCCATCCCATTCATAAACGTTCTTTTGATGACTATCAAACACTTTATCACCCCAACGATTATATACTAAAAACAAAATCGGAACAGCGCCACGACCAAAGATCTTGAATGTCTCATTGCGATTGTCGCCATTGGGTGTAAATGCTGTAGGGATAAACAAATCACAATCCCCCATCATCAAAGTCACCACAACCTCATCGGTAGCCGTTCCGCAAGCGTTAGTCAATGTGCAAGAATATGTTCCTGCTAAACTAACATAGAGAACGGTATCGCCAGATCCACTAGGATCCCATTTAATCGTAGTATTTGGCAAGAACGGCGCAACCAATTTCACCATTGAACCCTGACATAAAATAGTATCCATCGGCAATGAAATTGATGGTGAAACATTGACTTTGATATTGATTGAGTCTGATGCCTTACATCCGTTATTATCAACAACTGCGCCATAGGTACCAGGCAATGAAACGGTCTTAATATTTGCCGTAGAACCATCGTTCCACAAAACAGTACCCGGAATCGAAACAGTAATATCAGTACTTGCTCCATTGCAAAGCGTAGTATCCTTACCCAATTTCAAAATAGGCTTAGCCGTAATTGTAATATCAGCGGTTGAAGAATCAGGACAATACTGGTCTTGAATCACGTATTTAATGGTCACCTTCCCAGTTTTGGTCGGAAAGAAGCTATTCCCCGTAAATGTCTCTCCCTTGAAAATACCTCCCGTTGTTTTTGGACTCAGCATAATCGCCGGTCCACCTTGACATGCCGTTGCTGGCAAGCCAGTAAATGCAGGATCCACATTGGGTTTTACTTTTACAACAAGGGTATCAATCCCCTTACAACCATCTGTACTTATAGCTTCATGAATAATCGGATAATCTCCAACAGCGCCAAAAGATCTGGATATCGTTTTTGTAGTTGCTGTTACACCTCCGCCCAAATCCCATTTAAAACTCACCAACCCTGGAAACTTGTTATCAAAATCAAATATATTACCGGCCAAACACTGAATAGAATCATTCACCCAAACGCCGGATGAAGGACTCGCAACTACCTTTACCCACATATTGGCGGTATCGGTGCAACCTGTCTGCTTATTATCGTATAAAGTTTCACTCTTATAATGAATGCGATACCTACCCGGCGCCAAATATGATTTTGTTGGATTGGGAATGGTAGCACTGTCTAGATCGTTAAAAAACCATGTTCGTATGTAAGCGCATTTAGGAATTTTTGCCAACTGCGTATTGTCATCAAAACGAAACACGTGACCATCAAAACACTGAACTGTATCATTCGCCTTTTCAAAAGGTTTACTCACCGGCCGAGGAACGATAAATATAGCCTTTGGCGTTGTGGCGATATCTACACAATTTAATGAGGGTGAAGCAACCAAATTGACGGTAAAATTACCCCCTTTTGCATACGTATGCGCAGCATTCAAACCTGTATCCTGCGTGCCATCACCATAAATCCAAGTATATTTAATCCATCCAAAATTGGGCGATTTGGTAGACGTATTGGTAAATGTCATTTTATTTGATTTCTCGCAACTATCGTTCGTTCCTTTATGAGTAAAAGCAACTGTTAACTTGTGCGTCGTAAAACTCATTGTAGCTGTTTTTGATGTTAAGTAATCAGGGCCAGTCCCGTCATGCTCAAAAACAGTGACGTGATAAGTGGTATTTACTTTAAGATTTGTAACAATTACGCTATTCGTGATATTATTGAAAACAGCAAAATTCCCAGTACCCAATTGAGCGCCACTACCAAAACTTGCATTTGCTGAATATGAACTACCATCTGCAGGTGTAGCATTAACTGCCGCTGCCTCTTTTACCAATACCAATCGCCATGCTCCATTTCCACTCGTCCAAGTGAGTTGAGCCGAGTTACACGTAATGGTTCCGGCCTTTAAATTGGTAGCTGCTTGCGTTGGTTCCGCAGCCTTCAATTGACTTGAAAGGGTGAACATAACACACAGAATCAAAAGTACTTTTTTTACCATTGTTGCAATTCTCCTTCAAAAATACAATGTAAAGACATTGTAACCAAAGTATTTGTTGTCTGAAAACTTGAATTAAACCCAAGAGACTTCATTCGAATCCTTTATTTCACTTTGCAATGAAAATCTACTTTCGTTATGTGTCTAAATATCCACGCATGCGGATAACTTTCAAGGTCGAAATTATGGGGATTTTCGCATCTTCGCATGCAAACAAGCCTGAAATATGTCGAACAAACGAAGAAAACCGAGCGCTTGGCCAAATATCATCTCCCTTTCCTCTGTGATGTTTATGCTTGGGCTTTTGGGCTTTTCCATCGTTGGATTCCAAGGACTGAGCGAACATTTGATGGAAAGCAGTAGCATCGACCTCTATTTTATTGATGGCAGTACAGAAGCACAAGTGAGAAAAATCGAACAGTCTTTATTGAAAGAACCCTGGATAAAAACCACAAAATTTATTAGCCCCAAGGATGGTGTTAAGGAAATGAGTGAAAAATACGACCCCGAATTTCTGTCCTATGCAGAGTCAATCGCGTTGCCTTTAAGTTTAGAAATTTACCCAAAGTCGGATTATGCCAATATTCAGTTTATCGATCGCGAATCAAAACATTTGCGAACGTTTCCATTGGTTGAAGATGTTATTTACCAGCGGAATTGGGTAGAAAGCATGACAATAAACGTGCATCGTTTGCAAATAGGTTTTGCAGCAGCTGCAGTAATTTCATTGGTCATTGCAATTGCATTGATACAAAGTGCAACAAGGTTAAGCATTTTTGCAAATCGTTTTTTAATCAAGAGCATGCAGTTGGTTGGTGCCACAAATAAATTTATTGTGAGACCCTATGTGATGAATTTCGTGAGCCATTCATTGATAGCCATACCGATTGCGATGGGATTATTGCTATTAATTTTTTACGGTTTACCCTATATTTTTCAAGACTTTGCCATTATCAACGACTTTACGAAACACATTGGAGTTGCCGCGTTGTTTGTAATTTGTATTTCTGTGTCGATATTTGGACTGATTTTGGCAGTTTTTGGCAGTTGGTTGAGTACCCGTCGTTATCTTCGTACCAAGATCGAAAATTTATATTAAATCCATGAGTTCAATGAAAAAACCCATTTCGAAAGTCGAAAGCAAACCCCAACAACCGATGTTGTTTGCCAAAGAAAACTACATATTAATCATCGCTTCATTGGTGATTCTTGTTATTGGATTTATGTTAATGTCGGGTAAAACCGATATCTACAACAGCACGAAGCTCACCGTTGCACCCATCGTAGTAATTTTGGGGTTCATCTTGGGCATCGTTGCAATTTTTTACCGCAAGAAATCAGCGTAATCCATGACCTGGGTTGAGAATTTAATTCTCAGTGTGGTTGAGGGCCTCACCGAGTTTTTGCCTGTGAGCAGTACGGGTCATTTAATGATCACCAGGGAACTCTTGGGTATGTCGCCCAGCGAGCACGAAACCTACCTAATTGCGATTCAATTTGGCGCCATTGCCAGTGTCTTAACATTGTATTGGAAACGTTTCTTTTCTAAGGACGCTTTATGGGTTTATCCGATCTTAATTATGGGTTTTATTCCGGCGGCTATTTTGGGATTTTTGTTTGATGATCTTTTGGAGATGATGTTAAAAGCGCCATGGATTCCGGGACTCACATTGGTAATCTTTGGTATTGTATTATTATATATCGAAAAGATTTTCCCTCCAGGTGATAAAAAAATCTCTGACCTACGGTTTATAGATGCAGTAAAAATTGGGCTCTTTCAGTGTTTGGCCATGATTCCCGGTGTAAGTCGTTCCGCAGCCACAATCGCCGGGGGCTTACGGGGCCGATTAACCCGTGCTGAGGCTACCGAATTTTCCTTTTTATTGGCGTTACCTACATTGGCGGCGGCGGGAGGATACAAGTTGTTGAAGCATTGGGAAGATCTGAAGCAAGGCAGCGAATTGGTTGACATTGGCATTGGCAATGTGATCAGTTTTGTGACTGCTTATTTTGCGATTAAGTATTTTATTGGATACATACAACGAAAGGGATTTGCTTTTTTTGGTTACTACAGGATTGTTGTAGGTTGTTTATTTTTGGCGTATTGGTTATTTTTGAAATAGCGAGGTTATGATTGAATGACACGCGATTTCTGCAAACTGCGTGGTTTCCTATTAGAAAGAATTAAATGTTTAAAATATCTAGACCCTTGAAAATGCCAAAGCGATTGTTGATTTTGGGATTATTGGTAGGATTTCAGTTGATTGGGTTGCCCCGCTGCGCGGGGCAACCCAATCAACTGAAGCTATGTAGACTCAAATACAATGGCGGCGGGGATTGGTATAGTAGCAGAACAGCCCTGCCAAATTTGTCCCAATATGCGAATTCGCATATTGGGACAAATTTGGCGACCACCGAGGCGATAGCCGAGGTGGGTTCCACAGATATCTTCCGTTATCCCTTTTGCTTCCTTACTGGACATGGAAACGTGGTGTTCACAGACCAAGAAGCAGCCAATCTAAGAAACTATCTTATTGCTGGAGGCTTTCTACACATTTGCGATAACTATGGCATCGATCCTTTTATTCGCAGAGAAATGAAAAAAGTATTTCCCGAGCTTCTATTTCAGGTGGTGCCGTTCAATCACCCCATTTATAATGCACCCTATACATTTAGCAATGGCTTGCCCAAAGTACATCAGCACGATGGAAAAGCACCAATGGGTTATGGCTTGTTCTGGGAAGGTCGAATCATTTGTTTTTACGACTATGAATGCGACCTAGGAAATGGATGGGAAGACCCCGAAGTATATAAAGACCCAATTGAAATCCGGGAAAAAGCACTAAACATGGGTTGCAATCTTATTTACCAAGCTTTCACAGCTGACGCCTCAAAGTAAGCACCAAAGCGCGAGAGATGTCTTCGTAAGAGGAGTTGGTGATGCAGCCTTCTTCTGAAGTGATAGTGTTACAGAATCACTATTACTTCACCTCGCGAATCCATACTTGTGGAACCGCAGACTCATAATAGAAAATGCCCTTATTGGCATCTTTTTCCGATGGGAACTCCTTCAAGAAGACATAATAACTCTTATTGCTTGGGTCGTAAATTTTATAAGCAAAAACACCCTTCTTATACAAGTCTTTTATTTGCTTATTTGCTTTTGACTCGGCGCTGTGTAATCCAGCCACCAAATAAAAACCAGGTGAAGGCTTTACTTTTTCGATGGGAGGCAATTTGATACCAGAAGTATCCTTGCCGGCACCAAACGCAATCAAATCTTCCAAATTGGTAACCGTTACTTCCTTTCTAAAAGCCGAGCTATTCACATTGGCGCCACCTTCTGATTCTCCATCTACATTTTCGCCAGAACTATTCAAATTCGCATCCCCTTCACCCTCTCCATCCCCGCCATTGGTACTATTATTATCTCCATCTCTAGAGCCACCACCCAATGCAGAAAATCCAATATATGTGTGAAATTCATGAGAATTACCCAAAGCGATTCGCTGAGCACCCGTGGGTGTGTTGTAAGAGTATGACACTTTAATATCTGACTGTGGTGCAAATCCAATATTTCCACCAATCTGACCAATGTCATTGCCGCCTATCCCCATCCAAAATTTGTCTTGGTAATTAAAAGAAGCATTATACTGGACCCTGTAATAATCAAAATTATAAGCCGATACATAAACCGATGGTTTCAACAAAATGTCATTCCCCAAATCAATATTGTATCCAAACAACAAACTCGCTTGGGATTGCATTTGGTAAGACGCAGTATAATTATAGTAGATATAATCAAATCGTGGCTTACTCAAACGAGAAAACGCAAATCCACCAAACCACTTTTCTCCATTGATAAATGCAGATGCGCGCAAATCAGCACGCGTTACCGGCGGCGTTAACATCAACGATTTGATAATAGGATCGTTTCCGCTGATGTAAACAGCCTTCGACATATCAAAGTTCTGTGACAACACACCTACACTCATTCCCAAATTCAAATTGGTAGTGCTCGCAATGGGCAAAGAATAGGCGTACGTTGCATAGGCATTGTGCATTTCAGAAAAGCCCACCCTTTCACGCATATAATACAAACCATACCCTGTATTCTTTGCAGGTACCGGCATCGCGATATTCAACACCGTTGTTTGAGGACTACCTGGAACAGCAGAGAACATTTTGTTGTACAACAACGTCACATGGCCTTGTTCGTGGGTATTCATGGCGGCAGGATTAATCATAGAATAATCCATGTAATACTGATCCAATTTCGCTCCCATTTGGGCGCTAACACTTCCAATGCACAACGCAATGGCAGAAATGATACTAATTTTTTTCATCTGAATTAACGAATTACTTGGATATAACCTCTGAACTCCTCGCCGTTAAAGCGATTTTTCATGTAGTAAAAATAAATACCGGGCGGTAGATCTGTTCCTGAATTATCCACGGCCTTCCAGTCGTTTAAATAATTGCCTGTGTAATAAACCAACTTGCCCTGACGGTCACTGATGCGTATGTCGAACAAGTATAAATCTGCCAACTCACTCAAATCCCAAAAATCATTCTGCAAATCACCATTTGGTGTGATCAAATTGGGAATTCTAACCAACGGAGGATCAACCACAGTTACAAGAACGGAATCATTATCGTCACAGCCATTTGAATCTGTACCTGAAACATAATAGGTTCGCGTTATTAAAGGTCGCGCGATTACTGAATCTCCGTACCCCCTATTCAAGGTAGAACTATCAGTCCACCAATAGTTTGATGCTCCAACAGCATGCAAATTTGCTTTCTTACCCCTGTAAATTGTGGTATCACGATAAACTACAATATTCGCCATCGGGAATGCTTTTACTTGCACAGAATCAAAAGCAGTACAAATACCAGACGTCGCCTTTACTTTATACCAACCCTTACCATAGAACTTCTGCGTACGATTTGTGTCCTTTGCCCCAATCCATCGAATGGTATCTCCCCCACTCGCCGTAATATCAATTGAGTCACCCTTACACAATGGCATACTTCCAATAAATGAGAATGAAACAACCGGCTTTACCGTAAACGTAAAACTCTGAATCATTGTATCGCTACAACCATTATCGTCTTCTACGATATATGAAACGGCATGGGGACCCGCAGTGGTAAAATATTGTTTAATCGGAGCTTTGCCGACCACAATAGATCCGTTGATATCCCAAGAATATTTCACTAAAGGACGGGCGGATTTTGAAGCGGTGTCTTTAAAAATAATGGTATCAGGCACACAGATGCCCTGTTTATAGAAATTTGCTCTAGGGCTTGGTTTTACAACGAATTGCTGCAAAACACTATCTACACAATTATGGATCGAAACGCCATACAATTTAACTTTATAAACACCAGTGTCTTTGTAAGAGTGATTATTTGATGTTGCGGGTGATTCCGTATTCCCATCGCCCCAACGCCAGCCAGAATTCAACAATGTATCGTTGACATCAATTCCAACGTTAAAACTAAATTTGAAATTGTTGTATTTTAGACATTGAATAGAATCATTAGGTACGATTGACTTGTCTAGTGAAAAAGTAGGATTGGGAATGTAATGTGCCATTACCATACCCACAGCAGAATCTCTACAGCCATGATTGGTTTGAGCCAGCATCACCACATTGTGAATACCCGGAGTAGCAAATAATACTTTGGGATTCTTTGTAAAGAAGTTAATGGTGTTATCAAACTTCCAACTGTAAGTAGTTAACGGCTCCAAACTATTTACTGTCTGCGTCTTACGCAGAAATGCAGTTGAATCTCCAAAACACTTCTCGGTAACTGTGTAAGCAGCAGAAGGTTTAGGTTGAACGAAAATAGAAAGCGTATCAGAACTCATACAAAGGGCGTTGGAGATCACCGTCAATTTCGACTTGTAAATTCCTGGTAATAAATAAGTATGCTTCGCACCAAAAAGAGTGGTATCATTTCCACCATCACCGAACGTCCAAAAGTAAGTAGCCGCATAGTCAGGATTCATGATTTGGGTGTTATCAGTAAACACTGTTTCTTCACCAATACAAGTAGCACTCTGTGTGTAATCCACTAATGGCAATGCAAAGGTGCGCACAGGCTTTGTAATCGAATCCCGACATGCACCTTTCTGACCCATATAATTTGAATATGAAATCAGTTTCACATAATAAAGTCCCGCAGGATTGTATTTATGCGTTACTGTCTTTGATGTTGATGTAGCCGACCCATCACCAAAATCCCATTTTCTCGTCGCAATCAAATCGGGCGCAACGGCAGTACTTTGATCATCCAAAACAACAGACTGACCAAAACAAACATCTTTAGGATCAAAAGTTGGTGTTGGCTTCGCATGTACAACATAATCAAATGTATCAATACTCGAGCAAGCATTTGCAGTTGTAACCTTTTGTATTACTTTATATCCACCAGGATTGGTATAAGTAAAGTTCACTATTTTAGAAGTTTTTATTGTGGCCGGTGGCCCATCACCCAAATTCCAGTTCCAACCCGAAATCGTCTCGCCGTTCGCAGTAGAGAAATCTGTAAAGGTGGTTTGTTCCCCAATACATACATTGTTTACGGTTTTCAATACAAAAGGCGTTGCAAATACAGTAACCATCTGAACCCAAGAATCCAAATTTCCGTCGGCATTTAGGATAGTTAAACTAACTCTGTAAGTGCCCCCATTTGCATATTTATGTGCTGCATTTTTTGTTGTCACCGAATTACCGGCAGAACCGGCTTCCCCAAAGTTCCATGTATAGGTTAGAATTGATGAAATACTCTTGCTAAGATTTGTAAACTTCAACGTATCACCCGAACACCTGCCAGTGAATTTAAAAGCCGCAAAGGGTTCTTTGCTACCTACTATATTTAATCCTGTTTTTCGTTCTGTGGCAGTTAATACGATTGTATTTCCCAACGCAAACGTACCCAAAGTCGACATACTTGTTGTGGCCGTAGTAATCTGACCCTTTCGAATCACAGACCCTGTTCCACCATGGTCTTTCCATGTTGCAGTGGCTGTGTAACCCAAAATTCTCAATGTAGAGTTTTCATAGACTCCATCATCCGTTGATACAGAATCATACTTGAGCGTAACTACAAAATTGGAACTATTTGAAGCATTTGTAGGCACTGTAGCACCCACGAAATAACTTACCGACGAATAATTTCGAATACCCGTAGGCAAAGCACCGTTCCCGGTTGCTTTGCCTTTGAACATTTGAAACACGTAATATGTCAAATTTCCATTTGCCTTAGAAAAAGTCAAACCCACCGGACGGTAATCACTACCCGCACCTACTGGGAATGTCAAACTTGTAGAACCATTTGTTAGGCCAATATGCAGCGCCCCATCAATAAAACTTGTTGTACCACCCCCCGTAAACGTACAGCCAGCCAACGCCCTAAATGCAAGTAGATTGGAACCCACTTGAACAAGACCATCCGTTAGAGTAATTTTGGTCTTTACATTAAATGTCTTTGGAGCAGAATTCCCATCAACGGTTAAAGTGATACCAGATTTATTCATTGTCAATTGGTCCACCTGAATACTATCTACACTGAATGTCATCGTGTAACCCACCTGAACTGTTTCGGCATAATAACCGGTGGAAATCATAATAATATCCGAACCCGATGTTGCAATATTAGCCGCTGCCGTAATTGTTAATTTTGAAGTTGCAGCACTCAGTCCGTTGTTCGCATCATTTCCCGTTTTGGAAACGTAATATGTTGCGGCTGACAGACACTGAATTGATGCAATCGTAAAAACCGATAAAACCAATACCGATTTGAGAAAAGATTGTATAGTAGAAAACTTCATGTGGATGTATGAATATTGCAAATTTAAGGGTTTAGACGCTATTTCTAAGAATTTCGTTTCCCCATCCCCCACACTAAATTCAATTGCTGCCTACACCATACACTTAAAAAGGCAAATCATCATCCTCAAAAGGATTGCTTGCTGCGCTATTCGCACCTTGATCGCCTGATGGCATTGCATCAAAACTCGGAGCACTATTGGTTCCCCCAACGGCACTTCCCGCATTTTGTTTGGCAACATTCCATGCGCGAATATCAGTATACCAGCGACCATTATACTCTCTACTCTCAACATCAACAGAAATTGTCAAATCCTGACCATCCTGAATGCCAAATTTGGCAATCTTATCCCCCCATAGGTTAAAACAAACCTTTTTTGGATACTGACCCGGAACTTCAATGATGAATTCCTGTTTCTCCCATGTGGTACCATTCTTGGCATTTCCTGTCTGCTTAGGCAGAGTCTGAACAATTTTACCTGTAATTTCCATATCGCAAATCTATTTTTTTGTTTTCCAATTCAACCTTACTTACACCCGAATTAATCCACAACTACATGCCTTCTTGTCCACCGGGTGGCTTTAAATCATCATTTTGTAATTTCCGATTCACTGGCTTGGGCTTTTCAATTGTGAGCGAACCAAACTTATAATCAAAATTTACCCGAACGCCCCACATATTAAGGCGTTGAACGTTATTATAATCAAAATCTTTCCCCGAAGCTCGAGTAATGAAATCCATTTTGGGTATGAATGGATTATCCAATCCAAACCCCAAACCACCTTTGTCATTTTTAAACCTGCGCTTTACCCCCAACATATGAAAAAACCAATTGGTTGTAAAACCCTGCAAAGTATATGTTGGCGCGTTAAACCTACCCCATAATTCAACTTGCCACTCTTTGGTTATTTTGACGCTCAATTTTGTCCCTGCGTTATATGTCAGCCCTGTATTTCTAGCACCTTTCAAATAACCCGTATCTATGCCACTGCGAATATCTACCCAACCCAATCCACCGTTAAATGTTAGTGTCCAATCATTCCCCCGCCACTTCCCTTTGTAATTCATATTGACATCAAATCCCGAAGTATAATTAATCCCAATATTTCCGTATGTAGTTCTGTAAACTTTATCCTCCCCCACATATCGCATCGTTTCTATGGCATTTCCAATCCTACGGTGATATAAATTCAAACCCCAGCCACCAATTTGTCCGTAATTCCCTGTCGATATTTCAAAATTGTTCGACACCTCGGCATTTAAACGCGGATTGCCCGAAGTAATATTCAGGGGGTCAATAAAATTCGTATACGGATTCAAATAAAACAAACTAGGTCGCTGAATTCTCTTGGTATAGGTAAAACGCAAAAATCCAGCCTTTCCAATCACTCGATTTAAATTGATATAGGGTATAAAGTTCTGATACGGACGACCTACATAAGACTCTTTTACTGGCAGGTATATCACGCCCCCAAACTGGGTTGACTCATGGCGAATTCCAGATTTGATCGAAAATTTACTCGATGCAATCCAAGTCAGTTGAGAATACAAAGCCAAAATATTTTGATAATAATCAAACTGATTATTACGTGCCAATATTGACTCATAATTGTTCCGTTGGAAATTGAAGCTATCGTAACTATAATTACTATTAACCGACCTTAACGTAGTTTTCAATCCTGTTTCCCACAGCAATTTTGAATGCAAAGGCTCGGTATAATCAATCTGCATTGAAATTTCATTGTTCTTTCCAATATTCAAACTCTGCTCTTTACGGGTTTCCAAGTCCGCTTCTGTCAATCGTGTGAAATGATAATCCGTATTGTCTTGACTCCCACTGTATTGAGCCGAAATCCCCAATTCCCTCCCTACTTTGTCGAAGTTTTTACGATAATCTAAATTCACATCTAAACCATATCCATAGGTAAAATTGTTGGTGACTTGCTCCCACAAATAATTCAAGGGCACAGAGGAAACACCGCTGTAGGTAACGACATCATTGTCGGAATTTCTCATGCGGGTACTTGTTGTTGCCGAAACCGACAGTCCACTTTTTTTGTTGAATTGGTGATCCATAGAAAGCGTAAGCCTTGGACCGCCACCCCAATTCACCACATCATTATTCTGCTTTAATCCGTAACCAATCCCATTGACAGTATTCGTCCTGTTTGTCCAACCCGACCCCCAAGACCGCCAAAAATGCCCGCCCAATTTTATACTAAAATTGGTGTTGCCATTCTGAATCGAAACATCCCCACCCAAATTCGCACTTCTTGTTCCAAGGCCCATATTCATGGCCCCTGTCTTGCCCTTCAAACGAACTTGCTTCAGAATAATATTAATAATCCCCGCAGTTCCCTCCGCATCATATTTCGACGAAGGATTTGTAATGACTTCCACTTTTTCAATCCCATCCGCTGGCAAAGACCGCAAAGCATCCGCGACATTCCCCGCCATCATACCACTTGGCCTACCATTGATGAGCACCTTTAAATTCCGACTTCCACGAATCGATACATTCCCATCCATATCCACCTCAACCATTGGAACTTTCGCCAACAAATCCGAAGCAGAGCCTCCCTTTGATGTAATATCTTGGGCTGCATTATAGACCAAACGATCTACTTTGTTTTCAATCAGGGGACCCGAAACTTTGACGTCCACTCCCAAGATTTTTTCCGACTTATCTAACAGTGAATCAACGGAACCATCCAACCTTTCCAAAGTGGAATCTGATACCACAACGCTACTGCCAATTGTATCCAAAACTTGCGCATCCAAATACTGTCCACAACCCAGAAACAAGAAAAATACCAAACCCCAACTGCGCAAATTCATAATACGCTACAAAGAAATAAAGGAATCACCACATTCGAGGAGCTCATTGTCAAAATTGACATTAAATAATCGTTTATTTTGCTCGCATCGCTTCAACAGGATTCAACCGAGCCGCCTGTCTGGCCGGAATAAAACCTGCTATAATTCCCACAATCGCAGAAACCCACAACCCCAACTGCGTATCCGAAGCGCTTAACACCAACACAAACCCCTCACCCATGGTCTCCTTTAAAATGGCATTCAACCCCAAAAACGTCAGCCACACAAAGAGCAAACCGATCAATCCGCCTATCAAACACAACCAAATCGCTTCCAATAAAAACTGGACCTGAATAAAAATATGAGGCGCGCCCAAAGCCTTCTGAATACCAATTTCCTT
>NSIB01000049.1 GCA_002737625.1 Flavobacteriales bacterium
CTCTGACAAATTTTCCATAGCTTTTAATGCGCGCTCCATATCATCTAAAACTGGCAACAAACTTACTACCAACTCTTTAGAAGCCGTTTGCATCCAATCCAAACGATCTTTGGTGGTTCTGCGACGGAAATTCTCAAATTCACTATACAACCGCAAATATTTGTCGCGCTCCTGAGCCAATTGATCGTTAAAATCAATTACTGGAGTATCTGTTTCCTGCGTAGAAACTTCATTTTCATCATTCCCTTCAACCGTTTCATGTGTTTTGTCTTGGTCTTTCAAAGGCTCTTCGTTCACAGTTTTATCTTTAATCTTTGGCATTGCTCTCTGCTACTTTCAATTTTATTGCCAATTATTACAAAATGCCATATTGTCAGATGAACTATTATGAATAATTTGCGTTATTTGTTAGAATTCAAAGCAGCATGTTTACGGGAATCATAGAAAATCAAGCCAAGGTTATTTCCATCAATCAAAATGCGAGCAATGTTGATTTCACATTTGAATCAGCCTTAGCACCTGAATTAAAAATCGACCAAAGCTTGTCGCACAACGGTGTTTGTTTAACCGTAACCGGCATCACTGAAAACACTTACAACGTAACTGCCATTCAAGAAACCCTGCAGCGCACCAATCTCGGTCAGCTAGTACCCAACCAATTTGTCAATTTAGAACGATGCCTACCCGCCAACGGACGGCTGGATGGTCATATTGTTCAAGGCCATGTAGACTGTGTAGGCAGCATCAGCGAAATTCACGACCTCGACGGAAGTTGGATGATTTTTGTGAGCCATCTCCAAGAAGCAGGAATTACAGTCCAAAAAGGCTCAATTTGCCTCAACGGAGTCAGTCTAACAGTGATAGATAGCTTCCCCGATGCCTTTAGCGTAGCCATCATTCCTTATACTTGGGAACACACCAATTTATCACAACTAACCCCTGGCGATTTCGTAAATATCGAGTTCGATATCTTTGGGAAATACATGAAAAAAATGTCCGTATCTTTGACATAAATAAAATAAGACTGAAACAGCACTTTATGAAACTCTTCTCCTTCCTCTTTACATCCAGTATCGGTAGGAAAGTACTTATGGCGGTCACCGGGTTATCCTTGGTGGCTTTTTTGTTGGTACACTGTGGTATCAACGCCTGTATTTTCTTCAACGATAGCGGCAAAACTTTTAATGCAGCCGCAGAATTTATGGCTCACAATTGGCTCATCAGAACAGCAGAAGTGGGACTGTTTGGAGGCTTGCTCATCCACATCATTCAAGGACTGAGCCTCTCTCTTAGCAACCAAACAAAAAGAAAGGAAAAATACAGAGCCAGCGCCGGCGATGCCAACAGCAAATGGTATTCTCGGAGCATGGGCATCTTAGGAAGTTTACTTTTGATATTCTTAGTGATGCACCTCAAACATTTCTGGGTTGTTTCTCGCTTTACCGATGCCATTCAAGAAACTAAAGGCTCAACCTTGTTCGATGAAATGATTATCGTTTTCACCGATCCACTACCCGTAATTATCTATGTGATTGGTTGTCTCAGTTTGGCCTACCACTTATTGCACGGTTTTCAGAGTGCTTTTCAATCTTTGGGTATCAACCACCCTGTTTACACTCCCATTATCAAATCAGTAGGTAACGCGTTTTCACTCATTGTTCCACTTGTTTTTGCCGCCATGCCCATTGCAATGCACTTGGGTTGGATCAAATAATTTATCGATCATTTCAAAATCATGACACTCGAATCGAAAATCCCAACAGGTAACGTTGCCGATAAATGGACTCAATACAAGAGTTCCATTCCATTGGTGAATCCAGCCAATAAAAGACAGTTAGAAATCATCGTGGTGGGTACGGGTCTCGCCGGAGCCAGTGCCGCAGCTACTTTGGCAGAAATGGGCTACAAAGTAAAAGCCTTCTGTTTCCAAGACAGTCCACGCAGAGCTCACTCTATCGCTGCGCAAGGTGGAATTAATGCCGCAAAAAATTACCAAAACGACGGTGACTCCGTGCATCGTTTATTTTACGATACCATTAAAGGGGGCGACTATCGCGCCCGAGAAGCCAACGTACATCGCTTGGCAGAATGCTCAACTTCAATCATCGACCAATGTGTAGCGCAAGGTGTTCCATTTGCCCGTGAATATGGCGGAATGCTATCAAATCGCTCCTTCGGTGGAACACAAGTACAACGTACGTTTTACGCCGCAGGTCAAACTGGACAACAATTATTACTCGGTGCATATAGCGGACTTGAACGTCAAGTGGGTTTAGGCAATGTAAAAATGTATGCTCGCCATGAAATGGTGGAAGTGGTAAAAATCGATGGCAAAGCACGCGGAATCATTGCTCGTGACTTGGTTTCTGGCAAACTAGAGCGACATTTCGGTCATGCCGTTTTGTTGTGCACCGGAGGTTACGGAAACGTTTTCTACCTGTCAACCAACGCCATGGGAAGTAACGTAACCGCAGCGTGGAAAGCCCACAAAGCAGGTGCCTACTTCGGAAACCCTTGCTTCACGCAAATCCACCCAACTTGTATCCCAGTTTCAGGTCACTATCAGTCAAAATTGACATTAATGAGCGAATCGTTGCGTAACGATGGTCGTATTTGGGTTCCTACAAAACAGAACGACGAACGCCATCCAAACGATATCCCAGAAGATGAGCGCGATTACTACTTAGAGCGTCGCTACCCAGCTTTCGGAAACTTGGTACCCCGCGATATCGCTTCACGTGCCGCCAAAGAACGTTGTGATGCAGGTTACGGTGTGGGTCAAAGCAAAATGGCGGTTTACTTGGATTTCAAATACAACATGATGCAGCGCTACGGTAGAACGGAAGCCAGCAAATTGAATATCGCCAATCCAGACGATGAAACCCTTACCCGCCTTGGAAAAGAAGTGGTAAAAGAAAAGTACGGCAATCTGTTTGATATGTACAAGCAAATCACCGACGAGAATCCATACGAAACACCGATGCGTATCTACCCTGCCGTTCACTATACAATGGGTGGTTTGTGGGTTGATTACGACTTAATGACAACCGTTCCAGGCATGTACGCCTTGGGAGAAGCCAACTTCTCAGACCATGGTGCCAATCGCTTGGGTGCCTCTGCTCTGATGCAAGGTTTGGCCGATGGTTATTTCGTAATTCCTATCACAATTGGTAATTACTTGAATAAAGAAATTCATACCAAACCCATGTCTACAGACCATGAAGCTTTTGTGGCCGCAGAAAATGCAGCAAACGAACGCATCAAACATTTGATGGGAATCCAAGGTACTCGCTCAGTAGAAAGCTACCACCGTGAATTGGGTTTAATCATGTGGAACAAATGTGGTATGGCTCGTAGCGAAAAAGGTTTGAAAGAGGCTATCGCTGAAATTCAAGCGCTTCGTGCAGATTTCTACAAAAATGTAAGAATCCCAGGCAGCATCAACGAATTTAACCCCGAATTAGATAAAGCAGGACGTGTTGCCGATTTCCTTGAATTGGGTGAATTGATGTGTGTTGACGCACTCGATCGCAATGAAAGTTGTGGAGGTCACTTCCGCGAAGAATTCCAAACTGAAGAGGGTGAAGCTCTGCGCGACGATGAAAACTACATGTACGTATCCGCATGGGAAAGCAAAGGCGATTCATGGGAACTACACAAGGAAGAATTGAAATACGAAAATATCAAAATCCAACAACGCAGTTATAAATAATCCAATAAGAAGATTATGAGCAAGTTAATGAAATTACATCTGAAAGTTTGGCGCCAAAAGAACACCGAAAGTGCTGGAAATTTTGAAGATTATAAGGTAGATGCAAGCCCCGACATGAGCTTTTTGGAAATGTTCGATGTCTTGAATGAGCAATTGATCGAAACCGGAAAAGAACCCGTAGCATTTGACCACGACTGTCGTGAAGGCATTTGCGGAATGTGTTCGATGGTGATCGATGGCCGTCCTCACGGACCAAAACAAGGCGTTACCACTTGTCAGTTGCACATGCGTAGCTTCAACGATGGCGACACAATTACCGTAGAGCCTTGGAGAGCCAATGGCTTCCCTGTCATTAAGGATTTAACGGTAAATCGCAGTGCATTTGATCGCATCATCGCATCAGGTGGATTTATCTCTACCAACGCGGGCAATGCCGTGGATGCCAATTCTATTTTGGTTCCCAAAGAAATTGCCGACGAGGCTTTCGAAGCTGCAACTTGTATTGGATGTGGTGCTTGTGTGAGTGCTTGCAAAAACGCATCCGCGATGTTATTTGTTGGAGCCAAAGTAACTCAATTGTCTATGTTACCTCAAGGAAAACCCGAACGTCAATCACGCGTGGTTGCCATGGTAAACCAAATGGATGCAGAAGGATTCGGAGCTTGTACAAACACGGGTGCTTGTGCTGCTGAATGTCCAAAACAGATTCCATTGAGTGTAATCGCGACATTAAACCGCGAATACATCAGTGCGAAAATGAACGGCAAATAATTAATCAAAAGGAATTCTCAAGCCCAATTCCAAACCAATCTGCGGCGAGAAATACGTTTGCACTCCTTTGTTATTGGGCAACAGGGGAAACAAAATTTTAGGTGAAGCATAAATATGCACCCCCTTGTCCAAATTGTATTCCATGCGCATGGAGGCTGTAAAAAATGCATTACCCTTCACAAGCGTTGACGGAGTCAATAACACACCCGTATCCACTGTATTTGCTACGTAGTCGCTCACCACAAAATTATTACCCTGGGGCATTGTAAATCCAACGGTGTGAATTCGCAACTCGTGATTCACTTGCAAGGCCGGCATCACACCCACTTGATACCACAAACTCGCATTTTCTAACTGGAATCGAACACCATCCATACGTTTTTCGTAGGCAAACATTCCGGCAATGAAACGACTCCGATATTCGTAATGGACCTCCATCATTCCCGCGCTGACCAAATTGGGATAAATCCCCACATCGGGATGGATGATGTATTTAAACATCTGCCCCTCTTTTACGCGGGTAAATCCATTGTTAACCATGGCTACGCCAAATACGAAATTGGAGTATCCATTGATTTTTTTGTGATAGTTTATATCGAAATTGAATGTTTTCAACGAGCGATCTGCCTGTGAAAACGAGTCTCTCAATTTAGCTTCTGAATAACCACCAGCCATATCGGGTTGATAGCCCACGATCAAAGCACTGCTCCAACTGGGTGTGGTAGAAATCGACAAAGAATTCGTCCATTTTTTTTCTCTGAGCTGCTGCCCACAAGCAACACCCAAAAATGCAAAAAAACCAAAAATAGAAATATATTTTCTCATCAATATTCTGTTTCGTCTTCAAAGGTCAAAACCTGCAAATGCTTATAGAATCGCCATACGCCGAGCATCGCGGCGACAAATAGACCCACAGTAAAACCAATCCAAATGCCGTACACTTGCCAATCTTGCCACACACCCAATAGGTATGACAAAGGCAAGGAAATTACCCAATAGCTGAGGATGGATAGTCCAGACGACCAATTCACATCTTTGATCCCCCGAAGCAAATTCATAGCCCCCGCCTGAATGCCATCGGCCAATTGAAATATGGCGGCCAAAATAAATAAAGGCAAGATGGTTGGCATCACATCGGCTTTGACCTCATACAATTGCGCAATCCAATGATTTCCAAAGATGAATAACAAAGCGTTGCCAATTTCGAAAACCGCAATGATAAGAAAGATAGCGTGTGCTGCATGCCTGATTTGATCGCGATTTTTTTCTCCGTACTTGTTCCCTACGATAATGGCACCTGCCATCGCAATACCACTTACAACCATATAGGTTATTGATGCGAAACTCAACGCAACGGCATGTGCTGCCAATTGTTTTGCACCGTACCAACCCACCATAACGCCAGACAAACCAAAACAAGCCCATTCGGCAAATGTTTGCAATGCTATGGGTAAACCAATTCTCCAAATACTGGGTAGTTCAATCTTGATTTTTGACCAGCCCGGCATGATCTGAGGCACATATTCTCGCATAAAAGCAGAATGTCGCACATACCACAAACCCACCAAAGCCATTACAATTCTAGAGATCAACGTAGCATACGCCGCACCGTTGAGTCCTATTGCTGCAACCCCAAAATGGCCATAGATCAAAACGTAACAGAGAAAAACATTCAGCCCCAATCCGCCCAAAGTAATTAACATGGCAATTTTGGTATGCCCCAAGCCATCGGTAAACTGTCGCGTAACCACGTTAAACAACAGTGGTAGAATACTCCAACTTAAGATATTTAAAAAGCCAGGCGCCAATCGCTCAATGGATGCATCCTGCTTTAACCAATGGAAATTATGCACAAAGACTTGCAATATGATAAATTGAAAAGCAAACAAAATCAAGGCCGCCACCAAGCCTGCACGGTACGTGATAAATCCATCGGCTGCACGTTTCTGACCCACCTTGATGCTCACCAATGTACTCACAGAAAATAAGACCCCAAAAGTGAAACCACTTACCATGAAGAACAAATTATTTGATTGGTTTACACTTGCCAACTCCTCGGAACCCAAAGGACCTACCATCAACATATCGGAAACGCCCATCAATACAATCCCCAATTGACCTAAAATAATAGGATACGCCAATTTTAAGGTTTGTTGGATCTGTATTTTATAGGTTTGAAAGGGATTTTGCATGGCAAGAGCGAACAAAAATAGGCCAATTATCGCCCAACTCAGCGCGCTTCCTGTGTTAAGTATTAACTTTGTAGCGTGGTAGAAGTATTATGGGAAGACAATCACCTATTGGTGGTAAGTAAACCTGCAGGATTGGCGGTACAAGGAGATTTAACCGGAGACACCCATTTATTGGAGTGGGCAGAACGATACATTGCGGAAAAATACAACAAGCCAGGCAAGGCATTTATTGGATTGGTGCATCGCTTGGATCGACCTGTGAGCGGGGTAGTTGTTTTGGCAAAAACCTCCAAAGCACTCACCCGAATGAATGAGATTTTTCGCGAGAAAAAGAACACCAAGATCTATCATGCAATTACATTGAAGTCGCTCCCAGGAGAATCGGGAACCCTTACCCACCATTTGCTTAAAAACAGTGAGACCAAAAAGGCCCATGCCTACAACTCTCCCAAACCAGGTACAAAACCAGGGGTATTGCATTATGAATTATTAAAGAATTTTGCCGGCCGATACCTCTATGAAATCACATTGGAAACCGGTCGTTTCCATCAAATCCGCGCCCAACTTTCTAAGATGGGTTCGCCAATTCTAGGTGATTTAAAATATGGCGCTTTGGAGCCACTGCCCGACAGAAGCATCGGTTTACATAGCCGCATGTTGATCACACCGCATGTGGTTGCAGCTCAACCCTCATTGACAATCACCGCTCCACATCCAAAAGGAACGTGGTGGTGGGATTTGTTTAAATAATCTTTCTAAAAGGGTTTCGGTAATTTTTCCCGGCCTAACTCTCAATCCCAACTCAACTCCAACGCCGGGTCCCAAAAAACACGCGCAAAATCCTGAATCTGATCCTCGATTATTATCATACCCTCCGCTTCTAACTTCTCTTGCATCGCCGTTACAGTTTCAAAATGTGCTTTCCCGCTTAATATTCCCATTCTGTTAACAACTCGGTGCGCAGGCACATCACATCCTTCGCCATGACATTGATTCATCGCCCAACCCACCAATCGGCTACTTCGTGCGGCGCCCAAGTATTTCGCAATCGCACCATAGGATGTCACCCTACCCGATGGCACCAAACGTACCAACGCATACACCTTTTCGTAAAAAGTTTCTTCTTGCATCGCCAAACAACAAAATTGGAACAAAATTTGTCTATTTTGATCACAACTTATAAATTGAACATGTCTCGTTTACGCTATATCTCCATTTTTGGATTCACAACCCTTTCCATTCTTGTTGCACTTTGCACCATTAGCAATCCCTTACAAGCTCAGAGAGGTGGAAGTAATGAAAATTTGCAACCCGTTGAATTATCAAACCCAAACAAGGGTCCCTCGGAAGCACAAATTCGCAAACTACTAGAATCCAACTTGAAATTCACCCCATACTATCGCACCGCACCGTTAAAACCCAATGTGTTTGGGAATTATCCAAAGCTGAAAAATGTACCCGCTTGGGACGGAAGAGAAGCCGGTGTTTACAGCATTCGATTTAAATTTAGAACCATAACACCTGCCAAATACACCCCAAAAATTACAAATATTTACACGGGTGATACAGTTTACCTTGCAGACCATAACATCGGAGGTAAATACCTAAGAGACACCGGAATCATCGACAAAAACGGGGTCGCCAATTTCCATGGCACTAAAAAGTTACAGCGCGGGATGTATCTCTTCGTCTTCCCTAAAAAGCGTGACTATTTTGAGTTTATCATCGACGATGACCAAGATTTCCAAATCGATTTTGATACCGCTTGGAGCACCAGAGATTACTATTTAAAGATGACCGCTACCGGCTCTGCTGAGAATACTTCATTCATTGAATACCAAAAAGGAAAAGTTGCCGTGATTGAAAAACTCATGGCCATCGACGAAGAAATCCAAAAAGATTCGGCCGGACCACAAACATTGCTTGATTCATTGAATACTGTTCGTGACCGCTATTTAAACAATAAAGGGAACTACGACTCAGCCTACATCTTAAAGAACCCAAGCCACTTGTTATCCAAATTCTTAATCGCGATGATTGGTGTCCCCTACCCCGAAACCTTACCCGGTATGGCCGATGGGAAGGTAGATAGCACTTTCGCTTTTCGTTGGTATAAAGAGCATTACTGGGATCATATTGATTTTGCAGACGATGGTTTGTTGCGCATGCCAGTAAACATCGTAAAGCAACGCCTAGACTTCTACTTTGATAAAATTATCGTACCTGATGCCGATTCTTGTATCAAAGAAGCCGAAAAAATCATGGATGCGTGCAAAAACACCATCGAAATGGAAAAATACGTAGTCTGGTACCTCACAAATCGCTTTGAAAGTTCCAATATCATGGGATTGGATCGCGCTTTTGTAAGAATGGCAGTAAGCACCTATTGCCAAGGAAAAAGCTGGTGGGTAGATAGTGCAACCATCAATAAAATGTGTGAGAACGCCTTCCGCAGAGCCCATACATTGATCGGAGAAACAGCCCCCGAATTGGAACTAAAAGACATCAAAGGGAATTGGGTAAATACTGATAAAATCCGTGGGCAATATGTGATCTTCATCTTCTGGGACCCCACTTGCGGACATTGCAAAGAGGTAATGCCTAAGTTGGCTAAAATTCTGGCGGATAACAAAGACAAAGGATGGAAAGTTGTTGCCTTAACAAGCGGCGATAAAAAGAAGGAATGGGAGGAGTATTATAATTCACACCCAGAAACCCAGACCATTACTCATCTGATTCGCGGTGAGGTGCAAAGCCAAAAATATGCGGATAATCTATATAGTTACTACGTTATTTCATCCCCAACGATTTTCGTTTTGGACAGCGACCGTAAAATTGTGGCCAACCGAATAGATGTGGATAAAATGGTTGATTTCCTTACCCACCTAGACTCTGAGAAGGTTAAGAAATAATCACCACCATCGATCGGCAGGACGGTGAAAGATACGTTTTGCATCTTTGTACATCGTACTTGGAAAGCAGGTAAACCCAATGAAATAAATGGGTCCTGTAAAATTCTGACCGCCTCTAAATAAAGCAACCCGCGAACCCACACCTGCACTCACACCAAAATATCGAAGGAAACGAACTGAGCCATTCACTCCAAATTCCAAAGGCATCATGAATCGCGTTTCTTGAGGTCGGTTGTCCGAAAACCGGAGTATTCTAGATCCTGCCCCCACTTGGCCAAATCCTGTTACACCAAATCGATGGGTACGATACAATTCATATTCAAACGTGCTACTCAAATAGGAGAACTTATAAGAATCGTAGTTTTTCCCGTTGATTTGTTTGAAATCCGAATAATAATAACCTGTGTAAGCGGCCATTTTATCCCATAGAATTCCATACCGATATCCACTTATCTTAATCGTTTCACCCGAAATCATAGAAAATTTAGAATCAAACCACAGCGAATAGGATGGCGGCTCATTCAAAGACAGTCGAATACTGTCTTTGGGATTCCAAGGGAATGAATCATTTTGCGCATCAACGTCGGTCACACAAAATATGGCTATCCAGAAACCCAATAGACGATTAAAAGTGCGCATCAACAACAAAGATCGTTCTTCAATTCCAATCCTTGTCCACAGAAATCAGCGCTGTACTATCAATAATTCGCGGTAAAGCATTGATATTTGAGGCATGAAATTACAAATCCTTGCTGTATTATTATTCAGTGTTTCTGTGGCTCAGGCTCAAGACACTTCAATATCAACCGCTCAAACAAAAACAAATCCTCCTTTTACATTGGCCAAATCCGGCGATTGGAGTACTGAAGCCACATTATTGTTGCAGACAGGAAATTCAGCGATCAGGGTCGGCGTTCAGGAAATAAAATTCAGAAGATTCATTCAAGACCAATTTGTATTGCGTACCCGATTGATGGCAATGCAGAGCAAGGAAGTGACGATCATCAACCAAGGTTTAGGCTCTGGCTTGATGGAACGCAGCATCACAGAATTTACAGGACTCATTGCCCCCGGATTTGAAAAACACCAGGGAATAAACGGTAAACACACCCATCGCCTCTCTCCATATTGGGGAATGGAACTACCCATTGGAAAACGCAATTACGAATACAACCTAACGAATTCAAAGGATGGACAGAATTTTTACAACGGTGGAACATTCAACAACAAAGTGACAAAAGCCTATTCATTGGGACTAAATCTGTTGTATGGCATTGATTTTTATATTGCCAAGGGTATTTTTATAGGCACGGAAATCGGATATGGTTTTATGCGTGAAAAATACGGCTTTAGTAACATCACTACATTCGATGGCACTTCTACCGATACACGCAGCATTCCCATGGGCAGCAATAGTCAACTCAATTTATATTTCAATTCGGGAATACGACTTGGAATCGTTTTTTAGTGTATCATACCCAATTTTCTTTGTTTAAGAAATTAGACAATTAACTTAACGTTTAACTAGGGACAAATAAATTTCACCTAATTTTGCACTCATGGCAGCCAAACCCATTGGATTTATCAATAACGGAAACGATTTTTTTAACGAAATCAGAACTCAGGTAGACGAGTACTTCACTTCAAATAAATTATCAAAAAACGGCGATATCCGCTTATGGATGAAGACCGCATTTGCACTCATCACTACACCAATCCTTGTTGTACTCGCATTAAATATTCCAGCAGTCGGTATTTCAATGCCAATTTGGGGCAGCGTTTTACTGTTTATATTAATCGGACAGATGCACACTTTCACTGGATTTAATGTAATGCACGATGCCTGTCATGGCGCATTTTCATCCAAAGGTTGGGTGAACAAATTGTTCGGCAACTCCTTAAGCCTGATGGGAAGTCATGCATTTATTTGGAAATTCAAACACAATACCTTGCATCACACATGGACCAACGTAGATGGATTGGACGATGATATCGCCAAAGCCCCTATCCTGCGCCATTGTGAATCACAGCCTTTCAAACCCTATCATAAGAACCAACATTTATATATGTTCTTCTTGTATGGTATTTCAATCATTTTTTGGATGTTCGCCAACGATTTTATGAAATATTTCAAAAAAGCCGTGAATGAGCAACCCATGCCAAAAATGACCTTGAGTGAACACTTGATATTCTGGACAGCAAAAATTGCTTATACAGCGATATACGTAATTGCCCCCATGTACTTCTTGGGAATTGGTTATGGATTCTTATGTTATATGGTGATGCAAATCTCTATGGGAATTGTTTTGAGCTTGGTATTCCAATTGGCTCACGCGGTTGAAAACACACACTTTGAGGATGCAACTCAATACGATATTCCTGCCGATCGTCTGCCCAATGAATGGGCAGTTCACCAGGTGGTGACAACCAACAACTTTGCGACGAAATCTCCTTTTGCGACATGGTTCATGGGTGGATTGAATTTCCAAACAGAGCACCACTTGTTTCCCAACATCAGCCACGTGCACTACCCTGCATTGAATAAGATTTTAGTGCCTTTGTGTGCCAAATATAATGTCAAGTACAACGAGATGCCTACATTCACTTATGCAGTGGGTTCTCATATTCGTTATATGAAATCACTGGGCGAGGCGGCTTAATTGTTAATAATTATACATTTTACTGAATAAAAAGTTGTATTTACAAAAATGGGACTTACCTTTACAGCTAAATTTTATAATAAAATACTAATTATCAATTCATGAAAACAGGTTCTGTTAAATTCTTCAACCACAGCAAAGGCTATGGTTTCATCATCGACAACGAAGACGGTCAAGAGTATTTCGTACACGTAACTGGTTTGAAAGACGAAATTCGCGAAGGCGATACCGTTAATTTCGAACTTAAAGACGGTAAGAAAGGTTTAAATGCAGTAGACGTAAGTAACGCAGGATAATCCATCATCTTCATTTCTTTATAGGGGGCCGCGCTACGCGCGGCCCCCTATTTTTTTTGCCTTTTTTAAGTACAATACCGCAACAACAATGGTTAACCCAATCATTGTAGCCGACGATAAAATCGGGATACTACCCGTTTTGCCCAAAGTGTAAAAGAACAAACCCCAAAGCACAATTCGGACACCCTCCTGAAAAAAATACAAGACCCAGTATCTACGCCATTGGAGACTGGCACTGAGAATCCCCCAACAAACAAAAATGGCACATGTAGATTTTAGTGACATCTCCCATCCTCTCGACCAAAATATCATATAGAATAGGCCCAAGGCACACAAAATAATCTGGGCCAAGACATAATTTTGTTGATTATCAATGGGTTGAAATTGCTTGGCGGGGATTTTGGTCTTTCCCACCATATAATCCGGGACATCTTTTGGTTTGCTAAAAAAGAAGGCAAAGGCAGCATCAATCCGTTGTCCCAACTTTAATGGCAGCATCAACTGCTTAAACCCATATGTATGTGCCTCTAAAATGGTCATATTTCCCGTTTGGTCGGTAATGCCATATTTAACTTCTTCCGTTTCCGGCTCATAGGTACCAAAAAGCCGATCCCAAATCACAAACATGCCACCATAATTCTTGTCTAAATAAATATCGTTTACCCCATGATGGACCCTATGTGTACTCGGCGTGACAAGGATTTTCTCGATAAACCCCAGCTTTGGAACCACTTGGGTATGCAATAAGAGTTGGTACAAAGCATGACCTACCAAAACGAGCACAATCACGTCTGCAGAAAATCCCAAAATGGGCAGCGCAATCCAAAAGCACGTTCTCACGATATACTGAAAGATTGAAATTCGAAAGCCCACTGAAATATTGTAGTTCTCGCTTTGATGATGCAAACTATGTACGGCCCACAAAAACCTGACTTCATGTCCCAACCTATGATACCAATACCAAACAAAATCCGTAACCAGCAAACACAAAACCACCCCCAGCCAACCCCCAGGAATTGCAAAAATTCCAAATCGATTTCCAATGGCAGACCAAATCACATATTGCACCCCATCAAAAAACAAACTAAACAATCGATCACTCATACCACAACTCACATTTGTTATCGTATCAGCCACATTATACAACGCTTTTTTCTGTCTACGTTGCATCCAAATTTCCGCCATCAAAATGCATAGAACCCCAAAAAATCCAGCATACATGAACAAACTATACAAATCCAGATTCATTGTCTTTACTATTTGTGATTTGAATTA
>NSIB01000005.1 GCA_002737625.1 Flavobacteriales bacterium
ATTCTGTTCGTATACGGGTCCAATGATGATATTGTTATCTATAAAGTTTCTGTTTGCCGAAATCGACTTGATCGCCAACTGATTTAGGGGAACGCTATCGGTTGGTTCTGTATCAAAAACACTCACGTTGGCTTTAAAGCCTTCCGCCTCTAATTCGTGAAATGCGAGTTTCATACCGAGGTAGTAATCGAGCATTGCATCACTCAATACATTTTGTTTTATACCACTGGCATGAAAGGGTAGGGCGATGCCTATTCTCAAAGGACCTTGGGTTGGGTTAAGTATAACGCCTTCTATTGTGCGGCCCATGCTGGAATCTTGGGATTGAACAACGGAATGAGTCAACATAAAGCAGAAGCACAAACACAAAGTTTTGGCATTGGAATAACTGATTGATGCGAAACTTTCTGTTCTGCGGTACATGGATTTTAGTGTAAGTTAATCAATTATTCCCATTCAATGGTTGCTGGCGGCTTAGAGCTGATATCATATACCACCCTGTTGATGCCTCTCACGCGGTTGATGATGCTGTTACTGATGTCGGCCAAAATATCATAAGGTATATGAACCCAATCGGCTGTCATGCCGTCTGTGCTCGTTACAGCCCTTAAAGCCACAACTTGTTCATAGGTGCGTTCATCACCCATCACACCCACGCTTTGAATGGGTAACAATATTGCACCGGCTTGCCAGATCTTCTCATACCATCCGTATTCACGCAATTTTTCCATATAAACCCAATCCGCTTCTTGCAATAATTTAACCTTAGCTTCGGTAATATCGCCCAAAATACGAATGCCTAATCCAGGACCTGGGAATGGATGTCGGTGTAATATTTCGTGAGGCAATCCCATTGTATCACCCACCCGGCGTACTTCATCTTTAAAAAGACTTCTTAGCGGTTCGATGATTTTCAAACTCATTTTTTCAGGTAAGCCCCCTACGTTGTGGTGACTTTTGATTGTGGCGCTTGGGCCCTTTACACTTACGCTTTCAATCACATCGGGATAAATGGTTCCTTGGGCAAGCCATTTTGCGTCTTTGATTTTGAGACTTTCTTCTTGAAAAACCTCTACAAATACACGTCCGATGGCTTTTCTCTTGTCTTCAGGATCTGTTAGACCCTTCAACGCATCGTAAAACTGCTTTGACGAATCAACGGCAATTACATTTAAATCCAATTGTTTATAGGCGTCTTGCACCAATGCAAACTCGTTTTTTCGCAACAACCCGTTATCAATAAATATACAATGCAGTTGCTTTCCGATGGCTTTGTGGAGTAACAACGCAGCTACGGAGCTATCTACACCACCCGATAAGCCGAGAATTACTTGGTCGGTTCCAACGGTTTTTCGAATGTGAGAAACGGTTTCGTCGATAAAATGTCCTGGAGTCCAATCGCCGGCACATCCACAAATTGAATAAGCGAAATTCTTAAATACGGCCAAACCTTCAGTGCTATGATAGACTTCGGGGTGGAACTGAATTCCGAATACGGGATGGGTACTTTGTAATTCGAAAGCGGCAACGGGAATAGATGGGGTTGTGGCAATTACCTGAGCATTGTTAGGCAGTGCAGTTATGGTATCGCCATGACTCATCCAAACCTGGGACTCGTTGCTTAAGCCTGTAAGTAGGGCATTTTCATTTTCGCTTCTCTGCATTACGGCTCGGCCGTATTCTCTGTGATCACTGCGAGACACCACACCGCCAAATTCTTTGGCCAACATTTGGGCACCATAACAAACACCTAGCAAGGGTCCGTGGGACATTAATGTTTCCAAATCAACCATGGGTGCATCGGGTTCATTTACCGAGCATGGGCTACCAGAAAGTATGATTCCTTTGATGTCGGACGTCAATTCTGGGATGTGATTATAGGGGTGGATTTCGCAATAAACGAACAATTCACGCAGTCTGCGCGCAATCAATTGGGTATACTGAGAACCAAAGTCGAGAATGAGGATTTTTTCAGTCATGAATCTATCACAAAGGTACTGAAATTTCCCCGAGTCTACCATCCAAACCGAGTGATTTGGGCTGATGATTATAAGGGAATTGTTAACACCTGCTTGGCCATCCAAATGGCAGCATTGCTGCTTCTTTGAATGATTTGTTCGCGGTTCCCAAAGAGCCTAAATTTCTTGCAAATGGATTGACTTTCTGTGCTCACGGCAATATAAACGAGGCCAACGGGTTTTTCTTTCGTTCCACCATCGGGACCTGCAATACCTGTGGTTGCAATGGATAGTTGGGTATTGAATTTTTCCCTTACTCCGTTTGCCATGGCTAGTGCGCATGGTTCACTCACTGCGCCGTAAGTTTCAATGATGTTGGGGTCGACGCCCAGTTCGGAAATTTTGACATCGTTAGAATAGCAGACAATACTACCTGGAAAAACAGAAGAGATGCCGGGGGTTTGCATCAATCGGTTGGCAATGAAACCACCGGTGCAACTTTCAGCCGTTGTGAACGTAATGCCTTCTCTGATCAGATGCTCCGATAGATGCGTTGCGGGGTCTTTATCGCCCAAACAAAAGACATCGTCGTGGATCGTAGCAATTAGTTTATCAAAGTATTCATCGATGATGAGGTCGCTTGCAACATTCGCTTTTTGAGAAAGTCGCAACTTTACCATGTTGAAATTGGGTAAGTAGGCGAGACTCAAAGATTTAGGCAGTGTGTTTTCGAATTCTTCTAAGTCTTTGGAGAGCAAGCTTTCCGCTTTTTGCAGTGTTACCAATGTACGGTGTTCAACAATTGGCAATTGCAGGGTTTCCTGTAATTTGGGCAATATGCTTTCTTCAATCAAATGATAGACTTCCACAGGTACGCCTGGCAATGAAATAAGGATTTTATTGTTTTGATCAAACCACATTCCAGGAGCCGTGCCCACATTATTTTGAAGCGTGATGCAAGTTTCAGGCAAGTCAGCTTGGACGAGGTTGGTTTCTAATAACTGTCTCCCGCGTTCAGCAAAGATTTTTTCTAAATGATCAATGACTGTAAGATCTCTTCGCATGCCACAGTTAAAGTATTTACAAAGTGTTTTTTTGGTAATGTCGTCCTTGGTGGGCCCCAATCCGCCTGTGATAATGAGAATGTTACAGCGAGATTGTGATTCGGCAATGGCTTGCAAAATGGCCGATTCGTTGTCTCTAATGGCTGTTTTTCGGGAAACTGAAATACCAATACTTCCCAGTTTTTGTCCGAGATAGGCGCTGTTGGTATCCACAGTCTGACCGATTAATAGTTCATCGCCGATGGTAATAATTTCTGCCTCCATGGTGCAAAAATACGCGACCGACTTAACTTTGTTGTGTGGAGTTGCCAATAATCATTTATACAGATGGCGCGGCTTTGGGAAATCCCGGACCCGGTGGATATGGGGCAGTTTTAATGCATGCCCAATACCGAAAAGAACTGTCGGGCGGTTTTCGTAGAACCACTAACAATCGCATGGAATTGTTGGCGGTAATTATGGCTTTGAAACATATCAAATCGCCCGGTTTATCCATCCAAGTGTATACAGATAGCAAATATGTTTGCGATGCCATAGAGAAGAAATGGTTGTTTGGATGGAAAGCAAAGGGTTGGAAGAAGGTAAAAAATGTAGATTTATGGCAGGCCTTTTTGCCATTATACGAACAATATAAGCCCAAGTTTTATTGGGTAAAGGGTCATGCGGGAATCAAGGAAAATGAACGATGCGATGTTTTGGCAACTACCGCTGCACAATTGGGACCCACCGAGATTGATGTCAATTACGAGAAATATGAATCAGAGCAGGAAAAAGGCTTGGGTTTAGATATTTAGCAAATCGCGGGCATTCAATTTTGCCGCCTCACTTGGGTTTTTACCACTCAACATTTCTGCCAATGCCAATATTCTACCTTCTTCATCGAGCGGTCTGATTTTGGTTTCACTGATGGCCGCTTGGTTGTCTTTGTAAACAAATAGCTGTTGATTGCCTGCTGCGGCCACCTGGGGTAGGTGGGTAATGGCTAAAATTTGTTGTTTTTTCCCCTGTGTGCGCATCAAATAACCGAGTCGGTTGGCGACTTCTCCGCTAACCCCAGTATCTGCTTCGTCGTAAATGAGGGTAGGGAGTTGCTTGAGGTCGGCTATCAGTGTTCGCAGACAGAAATTGAGTCGAGAAATTTCACCGCCTGAGGCTACTTTCTCTATTGGCATGGGCGATTGTCCTTTGTTGGCGCAGAAAAGCATCGAAATAAGTGTATTACCGGTCTCATTAAAGCTTGATTCTATCTGTGTTAACTGGATTCGCATTTGAGCATAGGGCATTTCAAGTTGCACCAACTGATCAACCACTTGTGAACACAAACTTTCTAGGCCTCTCGTACGCTTTTGATGGAGTGCATTGGCTTTGATTACCCTTTCTGACTGTAATCTTGTGATTTTCGCTTGCAAATCAGCCATTCTCGCTTGTAATATCGTTTCGTCAGCTTGCTCACTTTGCAATGATGTTAATTTCCGTTGCAATTCTTCCGATGAATCGACATTGTGTTTGCGGAATAACGATTGCAATTGAGAATATCGTTCATTGGCAAATTGCAGTTTTTCGGGATTGATTTCTATGGCTTGGGCGATGACTCTCATATCTCTGGCCAGTTCCTTGGCGTCTAAAGCGAGCGACAAGAAACGTTCATAAATGCCTCCTAACTTAAGATTGATGCTTGAGAAACCCTTCATTTCAGACTTGACACTACTTAGTTGGTCAACAATCGAATTTTCTGAGCCATCCATTGCTATATCTATTTTGGCGAACATTTCTTCCAAATCTGTGGCCTGACTCAGTAAGGCGATATCACTTTCTAGCTCAAGTTCTTCAGCTACTTTGGGGTTAAAATCTTCTAGTTCGTTTCGTAAAAACCCATTGTATTCGGTGTCTTGGTTGATTTTTGAAAATTGCTCTAAGACGGTTTTTAATTCAATGGCAGTTTTTTGATGTTCAAAATAGGTGGTTTGATAATCATCCAACAATTCGGCGGAATCGCAAAAAGCATCCAGGAGTTTAAGTTGTTCGTTTGATTGTGTGACTAGGAGTCCAGTATGTTGAGAATGGATTTCTAACAATTGTTGACCAAGCCATTTCAATTCTGATACAGTGACTTGCGATTCATTGATAAAAGAACGGGTTTTCCCATTGGGACTCCATTCTCTTCGAATGGTACAATGGTTATTGAAGTCGATGTCCTTTTCTTCAAATGCCGTTTTTAAGTTAAGTCGTGATACATCGAATGATGCTTCTAAAATGCACTTTTGGGCGGGATCAAGAATAGAGGAACTGTCGCCGCGTTCTCCCATGATCAAACCAATGGCACCCAATAAAATACTTTTTCCAGCACCAGTTTCACCGGTGATAGAAGTAAACCCATCTTGAAATTCAATATCAAGGTTTTTGATTAAAGCGTAATTCTTGATATTCAGGTGTGTAATCATAGGGTTTTTTAGGGTTGATGCGGAATTATCGAGTGATGATTCTGTTTAGGACCCACAAATTATCTTGAATGTCTTTTTTGTGTTCGATGGCTTCTTGGAAAGAAGTGAATTTGATTTGGTTGTTTACAACCCCGACTGCTTCATTTTTCCTGCCCTCAATTAGGGCTTTCACCGCGTGTGCTCCCAAGCGAGAAGCGAGGATTCTGTCATTTGCGGTAGGCCTTCCACCGCGTTGCACATGGCCTAAAACGGTGACTCTACAATCGGTTTCTGGATAGATGGCTTGGAATCGTTTGGAAATATCGTAGGCATGGCCATCTTCATCGCCTTCTGCAACAACGAAGATGCTGAATTCTTTTTTACGGGCTTTTGACTCATACAATTGAACTATATCATCAAATTCATTTCCGCGTTCGGGAATGAAAATACCTTCTGCGCCCCCAGCGATACCAGACAATAGCGCGATGTGACCTGAATGTTTACCCATGACTTCAACAAAAAAGATTCTATTGTGTGCATCGGCAGTATCTCTGATTTTATCGATGGCTTCCATGGCTGTGTTAATGGCAGTATCATAACCAATGGTGGCATCGGTGCCCCAAAGATCATTATCGATAGTGCCTGGGCAGCCCATACTAGGAATGCCAAACTCTTTTTCGAAAATCATTGCTCCTGTGTAAGTACCATTTCCACCGATACAAATGATGCCTTCGATGCCTGATTTTACAAGGTTCTTGTGGGCTTTTTTACGTCCTTCGGGTGTCATAAAATCCATACTTCTAGCAGTTTTAAGTATGGTACCACCCATTTGGATGATGTTGGCCACACTGCTAGCGGTCATTGGGTGGATTTCATTTTCAATCAATCCCTGGTAACCTCTGTGGATTCCATACACTCCCAAATTATAATGGGCACAGGCCCGAATGACTGAGCGAATGCATGCATTCATGCCTGGGGCATCGCCGCCGGATGTAAGAACTGCTATTTTTTTCACGGATTACAAAATACGATAAAATTTTGTTGCGATTATTAACAAAAAACCCCGCTTGAGCGGGGTTTTTGCAAAAATTAAATGATTTTTTAGATTAGTCATCGATCATTTTGTAGCTGAACTCAATATAATCATTATGGTTTCCAATGGTAGGTATATCTTGTATGTTGGTTACTTTAATAATGTATAGGTTGAATGGTAAATCCTGGCCTGATTTAACTATATATGCATCACCTATGGCCAAAACAGACGTTTGTGCAGTAGCAGTAGCACTGTTTGCTTTCCAAAGAGTGTATAAAAAGGTTGTAGTAGAGGCATTGGTAAAGTCGTTTGAAGTAACTTTTACAAATTTGCCGTTGTTGTCAGAGCCCCAGATTTTAGAGAATTGAGCCATCGCACTGGTACTCATATCCATCAAATCTTTTTGAATAGCAGACGAATTTTTCAGCAAACCAACACCTTTGTTTAAGTCATAAGCAATTTCAAAACCTGTGTTATTTGCATTCCAAATATATTGCTGTTGGAATCCCAAAAGTGGCGCTGTTGGCGGAATCACAAGGATTTTTATACTCTTGGTACTGGATTGGCCGTTGGCATCTTTCGCAATGAAGTTAAAAACAACCACATCATCTACACTACCCGCCAAACGAGTTTTAACGATACAGTTAACTGCATTTCCTGTTACAGAAGAATCAAAGAAAGATTTGGTGGCAGCACCATTGATAGAATAATTGGCACTGATTCCAGATAAGTTGCCTGAACCCGAAGTGGCAGCAATGCTGAATGTTAACAATGAATCACTCATTACAGTGATGTCACCGCTAACATATTTTGCACCAGGATTTAAAGAAATACTGGGTTTGGGATCGTTGCTGTCACCACCGCAGGAACCCAAGAAGGCAACAACGGGCAAAGCAAGGGCTAAAAGTAGATGTTTGATTTTCATATTTTTTTTGTTTGTTACGCAAATTTCAAGAAAAATAGCAATTTTCCAAGCAGTTTGTAAGGTATTTTCAATTACAGACAAATTGTCATGGGTTTTTGTATTTTGAATTATTTTCAGACAATGCCGATATTTGGCACAAGCATTGATTAAAGGTGTTTCAATGTCCAAAAACAAAGAAACTTTTTTTAGTAGTGACCAGTATTCAGAGGGATTTGAAGACGCACCAGAGTTTTTGCCACTGTTTTCAAAGCACGAGGAGGAGGAAAGCAACAAATTAGAGGTTCCTGCTGAATTGCCGGTGCTTACTATGCGAAATACAGTGCTTTACCCTGGGGTGATTTTCCCGATAACTGTTGGCCGTGATAAAAGTATCAAGTTGATTCGTGAAGCCAATAAGAAGAGTAAAATCATCGCCGTGGTGGCTCAAAAGAATTCAGATGTTGAAGATCCTCAAATAGAAGACCTTTTTACAGTGGGGACGATGGCTCAAATTGTTCGAATGATGCGCATGCCTGATGGTAGTTCTACTCTTATTTTACAAGGGAAACGACGGATTAATATCGATGAATTTGTTCAAAGTGAACCGTATTTCAAGGCAAAGGTGAGTTCACTGCCAGATTTGCCTAACAAGGAATCCAAAGAATACAAAGCGACGATTGATTCAATTCGCGATATTTCAAACCGGATTATACACCTTTCACCACAAATTCCCAGTGAAGCCTCCGTTGCTTTGGGTAATATTGATTCCCGGACCTTTTTAATTCATTTTGTTTCGAGTAATTTGAATATCACACAAACCGAAAAGCAGGCGTTATTGGAGATGTTGGATCCTGCATTGCGTGCAACAAAAGTTTTATTGCACGTGACCCAAGAGTTACAAATGTTGGAATTAAAGGATCAGATTCAGAGTCGGGTACGCACAGACATGGATAAACAGCAGAAAGAGTATTTTTTGCATCAACAAATCAGAGCGATTCAAGAAGAATTGGGTGGAGATTCGCCGGATAAAGAAATTCAAAATTTGCGTGATAAGGGAATGATAAAAAAATGGAATAAAGACATTCATAGTCATTTCAATAAGGAATTGGATCGTTTGATGCGCGTGAATTCAGCGTCTCCTGATTATTCAGTGGGGCTCAATTATGTGCAATTGATCTTGGATTTGCCATGGGATGAGCAGACAAACGACAATTTCGATATTCACCATGCCCAAAAGGTATTTGATGCGGATCACTTTGGACTAGAGAAAGTAAAAAAACGGATATTGGAATATCTAGCCGTACTAAAACTCAAAGGTGATATGAGGTCTCCCATCATTTGTTTGTATGGCCCTCCAGGTGTTGGGAAAACCAGTTTGGGGAAAAGTATCGCCAATGCTTTGGGACGCAAATATGTAAGAATGAGTTTGGGTGGTTTACACGACGAATCAGAAATTAGAGGACATCGTAAAACATACATTGGTGCGATGCCAGGTAGGATATTACAAAATTTGAAAAAATCAGGAACCTCTAACCCCGTCTTTGTGTTAGACGAAATTGATAAGTTGGGCAGAGACTTTCGGGGCGATCCATCCAGTGCGATGTTGGAAGTGTTAGATCCCGAGCAAAATTCTGCCTTTTACGATAATTACTTGGAATTAGATTATGACCTTAGTAAGGTGTTGTTTGTGGCCACTGCAAATAATTTAGATACCATTCAGCCTGCCTTGCTAGATCGTATGGAAATCATTGAAATCCATGGTTATAGCATCGAAGAGAAAATTGAGATTGCCAAGAAATATTTGGTTTCCAAGCAGAGAAAAGCCCATGGATTAAAGGCGAATCAATTTAAGGTAACTGACAAAGCTTTGGAGTTAATTATCGAACAATATACCAGAGAAAGTGGTGTTCGGTCATTGGATAAAAGAATTGCATCGTTGGCGCGCTTTGTGGCTAAATCCATTGCGATGGAGGAGCCGATTAAGAAGCAAATTGGTGTTTCTGAAGTGGAGGAGATTTTGGGGGCTGAGAAATTGGAACCTGAAATGTATGAGAATAACGATACAGCAGGTGTGGTTTCCGGCCTTGCGTGGAGTCCGATGGGTGGTTCCGTCCTTTTTGTTGAAAGCAAACTGTCGCGCGGAAAAGGATTACTCCAAATTACCGGTCAGTTGGGTGATGTGATGAAAGAGAGTGTGATGCTCGCAAAATCCTATCTCAAAGCCCATGCGGAATACCTTGGAATTGATTCAAAAGTTTTTGATTATTGGGATATACATGTCCATTTTCCTGCCGGCGCAATTCCCAAGGATGGACCAAGCGCGGGTATCGCAATTCTAACTTCTCTGGCTTCATTGTTTACGCAGAATAAGGTGAAGAACAAATTGGCCATGACGGGAGAAATTACCTTGCGGGGCAAAGTTTTGCCCGTTGGCGGAATTAAAGAGAAACTCTTGGCTGCGAAAAGAGCTGGAATTACTCAAGTGATCCTATGCGAGCAAAATAAGAAAGATGTTCTTGATATCCCACAACAATATTTACAAGGTTTGGAATTTCATTATGTCAATAACATGCTGCAAGTCTTAGATTTGGCACTCACCGATAAAAAGGTAAAAGATCCTATCGATGTATTTGGTGTGTTGAAGGAAAAGTCTGAAACGGGGAAAGAATAATACATATTTTTTATTAAGTTTGTTCGATATGATTTTTCAAAAATTGATTTCCTACCTCACTTTTCGCAAACAAAACGAAGTAAAAAGCAATTTCAATTTACGTATGATGCACGGCATGAATCGAATTTCGATTTTGATGTTTGCGATTGCGTTGATTGTAATCTTTGTGCGTTTTGTGACTAAGTAAATGCTAAGGCCCATGCAACGGTTTTATTCGTTGATTGTCATTTTTTGGACTGTAGGGTTTTTACCAAAGTATGCATTTTCCCAATCCGCGGAAAATAACAATCCGGTCAACATGGCCTCATCCACAGGGCATTTGGATGGGTCAACGGCCAAAGTCGCGCATTCGGAAATAATTGTTACGGCGGTTAACCAGCGTGGAACGGATAATGAAATCAATCAATTGATTGATATTTTACCCTTGTTTACATTGATAAAAGACAGTATTATTCAACCCATTGACTTATCGGCTGATTATCCTGGCATGACGTTAAGTGCTTGGAAAGTCGTATGTCCAAATGATAGTTTTACCCGGGGTATTAAACCTGCTTATGGGTTTATCTCTCACCACCATGGTGTTGGCTTGCTACCTACTCATACTTTGATTTTAGTGGATAACCCGGTGAATATGAGGTTTCGAGCAACAAAAATCTGGGTTGATTTGAATCACAATTTTGATTTAACGGATGATGGTGGTTCGCAATGGTATTTTCCAATGAAGTTGACATTGTTAAAGTTGGATGAAGTTGACCGTGTTTTTAGTCAGAGCCTAATTTTACTTGATACATTGCATAATGGTATGGCCGTTGGGTTAAATCAATTTATGTCTGGGGAGCTGAGGTCTGTCCAAAAGATGTATGATGCTGCCATTTCGTTGGTAAGCGGACGTCGAGAATATCTGGGCTGTAATGCCAGTTTTAGACAGCATCGTAAAACAGTTTGGTTTGGAACTGAAAGTGAATATAGTGCCTCTCAAAATGATACATTGTATTGGGCATTGAAGGATGTTAATCTCAACGGATCGTATAATGATATTGGGATCGATAAAGTAATTGTGGGCAATAATAGAGAGGAATTCAATAGCCGCAACGCTTGGGATTATCGTCCGGGTTTGATTGTTGATTGGTTAGGTCAGGCCCAATTGATAGAAAACATTCATCAGGGGAAGAAAGGAATTTGGGAGATTTCGCATCGAAAAATAAAAAATATTGGAATCAAGCGGAGTAGAAGTTTATTGATAGACGAAAAATTGCCAACATTCAATTTTTGCTTAATTGAAGGTAAATATCAACCGGGTAAACTGAAAGAGAATCCCGTTCATCGCAGATCGATTAGGACTTTTAAAGGCAAGTATACGTACATCGTAGTTTGGAATGCCGACAATCCAAATTATATCAAGGACAGCGCTGAATTGCATGATTTATCTCGGAATTTACCCGATAGCATTCAAATAGTTTATTTGAATCACGGTGGCGGAGGTAGATATGTTTATCAATATAACAAACGGTATGAAACCGGATTCATTCAAGGGTTTTGCTCGGCTGAAGTGGCAGAAAAACTGAAACTTCAAACCATGCCTCAGTATTTCTTGGTCGATCCAAAACAGCGTTTGATATCCATAAATCATCGACCGAGTTCGTTGAAAAAGCAATAATTGGCAGTTTGCGATTAAGCGAATTGTGCAAGAGGTGTGGAATATTTGAATTATTATTTAACTTTGCAATCATATGAATAGGACCGCATTAACAGTAGTACTCGTGATTTTATTGTTGGCTTCTCTTGGAAGCAATACATTTTTGTATCTCAACAAAATGAAAAGCGATAAAGAATTGGAAAACAAAGTAGCTGTGATGAAGGCTAAAGATTCTTTACAAAGTGAGTTAAATCGTATGGAAGATTCTTTGAATTTGGTGATTCAAACTTTCCAAAACGAAAATCAAACTTTGGTTTTAAAGGTGGAAGAGTTGGAGGGCGACAATAACCCCCGTGTGATTGCAGCAATGCAAGAGATTTACCGTTTGAGAAGAGAAATAGCCGATGGTATCTCAGGCGATGGTGCTTCATCCGGAACAGCAGATAGGGCCAAGAAATCCACAAAAGTTTCCAGAAAAGCAGCGAAGAGTGGAAGGGGTGGAGCAGAAGTGGAAGATTTGCGCAAGCAATTGGAAGAAGCCCGCGCTAAAGTCGCTGAATTGATGGCTCAAATTGAGGCATTAACCAAGGAGAAAAACGATTATGTGGCTCAATTGACGGCTGAAAAAGATCGTTCTGCTACTCTTGAATCTGAGAACGTAGAATTGAAGGATCGCTTAGACAAAGGGGCACGTCCTCAGTTTGGTGCTTTGTTGGTTACTGGATTGTTTGATAAGAAAGGTGTGATAACCGAAACCATGAAAGCCAAGAGCATTGATAAAATACGTGTAACCTTTGATGTTTTAGAGAACCCTATGGTAACTCAACCCTTGGAAGAAGAGATTGTTATTCGCATTATTGATCCGAATGGCGGTGTTTTATCTACTACAAATACCAAATTGACAGATAAGAGCAAAGTAAACAGTTTGAAGAATACCATTCAGTTTGATGGTGCTTTACAAAAGGTTAAATGGAATTTTCCTGATAAAGGCTTATTAACCGGTAAGTTGATGAAGGGTAAATATATCGCTGAGTTATGGACACGCGGATTGATGCGTCAGAAGAATAACTTCACGTTGGAATAAAACAAGGAATTGAATCTAGGATAATAGATTTTCAAATAGGTATGAAAAAGAGAGGGCGCCCAACGGGCGCCCTCTCTTTTTCATACCTATTTGGATGTTGAAATGAATTATTGTTTAGGTTCCGGACGCATCATGGTGTCGGGGTTATAATTTCGTCCCATCCAGCGATACACTCTAGACTTAAACTTTTCATTGAGGTAATACATACATGGCACCAAGATTAACGTTAGGAAAGTACCAAATCCCAATCCATAAATCATCGTCCAGCTCAAAGGCCCCCAAAAGGCTACGCTGTCACCCCCAAAGTAGATATGGGGGTTCAATTCGCTGAATAAAGTCCCGAAGTCCATATTTAATCCTACGGCCAATGGTAAAAGACCTAAAATGGTTGCCGACGCAGTGAGCAATACGGGTGTCATACGTGTTTTACCCGCTTCAATGATTGCATCTTTTAGTGTGGCACCTTGTTCACGCAATAAATCAGTAAACTCTACCAACAAAATTCCGTTTCTCACTACAATACCCACCAATGCAACAATACCAATACCGGTCATTACAACAGAAAAATCCTTATTGAATATCGCAAAGCCTAACAATACGCCTATTAAGGACAGGAATATTTCGCTTAAGATCAACAATGGCTTACTGATAGAATTGAATTGAGTTACCAAGATGATTAATATCAAAGCCAAAGAAGCCAACATAGCATTACCTAAGAAGGCGCCCGTTTCCTTTTGCTGTTCCTGCTCACCTGTCATGATCACTTGAATGTCCGATGGTTTTTCGAATGCATCCAATGCACTTTGTACATCGGCGACAACTTCATTGGGTGCGAAATCAGGCAATACGTTACTTGCTAGTGTAATCACACGCTTTTGATTTAAACGGTTAATACCTCCGTAAGTGTTAGAATATTCAGCTGAAGCCACTGAACTCAAGGGTACCTGACGGATTAATCCACCCGCTACCATATCTCGGTAAGTGATTCTCATATTGAGCAATGCGTCTAAGTTGTTTGCATCCAATTTCTTAATGCGAACAATGATTGGGTAGTCATCGTTTTCATCTTTAAACTTACTTGCTTCGGTACCATAGATACTTCCTCTCAACGCCATACCAATTTGTGCCGTACTGATTCCAAATCTGTTGGCACGTTCACGGTCGATTTTAATAATAATTTCAGGTTTAGAACTGATAAAATCGGTTTTCAACTCTTCAACGCCTGGAATCTTTTTGGAATCTAAGAGCGTTTTTAACTCCGATGCAGTTTTTACTAAGGAATTAAATTCATCACCACGGATTTCAATATTAACAGCTTTTCCAACTGGTGGGCCGTTTCTTTCTTGTTCCACGATGATTTCAGCGCCTGGAATGGTTCCAATATTCGCCCTGATTTTCTTCAACATTTCCAATGTACTCTCACCTTCGCGTTTTTCAAAGGCTACATAGGCCACTGTGATTTTTGCCTTATTACCTGCCGTTGTACGATCACCACTTTGGGGGTCCGTAGCTCCAACAGCAACGTTTGAGATTACACTTTCTACAATCGGATTGTCTTTTCCAATGGTATTGAAAACTCGTTTTTCGGCAATTTTTAGAATGCTATCGGTATGTTTGGCCGATGTTCCAGTGGGCATCGTTAAATAAACATAGGTAAAGTTAGGTTGGGCTTGGGGGAAGAATACAACGCCAGGTTTACGCACTGCAGTAATAACAAATGATGCAATTAATAAAATAATGGTTGCAAATATTGTCTTCCTAGGTCTATTCCTCTCCAGTAAATAGGTAATCATTTTCTCATAGCTATTTTGAACCGAGGGCCAAGTTCGGTTTTGGAATTTCACAATTAAGTGTCTCAGCCAGAAGTGGTGAGCTAGGTAAACCAATAAAAGGGTAAGGAACAAATTACCCGTTCCAAAACCGCCACCTACATAACCGAGCAAAGTAATGATTCCCATTACAATCGTAGTTCTGCGAACCGCCTTATTTTTCTTTGCTTTGTCTTCTACAGCATGCTCATCTTCCATGAAGTCAACGGCAAATACTGGATTGATGATATATGCAACCAATAACGAAGCCAACAATGTAATAATTAGCGTAACCGGCAGGAAGAACATGAATTTACCTACTATGCCCTTCCAAAATGCCAAGGGAACAAAGGGGGCGAGGGTAGTCATCGTGCCAGATAATACAGGCAGGAATACTTCGCCCGCGGCTTTTTTCGCAGCTTCTTTAATGGGTAATTTCTCTTTATGAAATATACGGTGTGTATTTTCAATCACCACAATCGCATCGTCCACCACAATTCCTAAAGCCAACAAGAATGCAAACAATACGATCATATTTAAGCTAAAACCGATGGTAGGCATGATTAAGAATGCAATAAAGCAGCTTAAAGGAACTGAAAGGGCCACAAATATGGCATTGGTAGCACCCATAAAGAACATCAAAATCATTGTTACCAAAATGAAACCAATGATAATTGTGTTGATCAAATCGTGAACCGTAGACCGCGTTTTAACAGATTGGTCGCCTGTGAAAACAACCTCCATTTCTTTGGGGTAGGTGCCACTGGTTTGCAAATCCTTGATAATTTCATGACATTTATCGCTGGTTAAAATCAAGTTTTCGCCGGCTCTTTTTACCACATTCATGGTAATTACATTTTTGCCTTCTAAACGTGCGTAACTTTCTTTCTCTTTAAACCCGTCTACCACTTGTGCCACATCTCTTAAATACACCGTTGCCCCGGTTCCCGTTCTTATAACAATGTCCTCGATTTCTGTTTTGGATTTGAATTCGCCGCTCACACTCAAAGAGCGCTGCATTTGGTTAACGTCGATGTTTCCACCCGATATCCGCATGTTTTCATATTGAATGGCACGGGTAACATCGTCCATCGTTAAACCAGTACTTGCCATGGCTGTTAAATCTAGGTTCACTTGCAATTCTTTGTCCAAGGCACCCACAATATCAACACGCGTAATGCTTGGCAGACTCTCGATTTTGTCTTTGGCTATTTCTGCATATCTTTTTAGCGACTGCAAATCGATATTTCCGCTGATGTTTATATATAAAACGGGCATGTCAGAAAAGTTAATTTCCTGAACAATCGGATCATTTTTTAAATCGCTGGGTAGATCACTTTTTGCCTTATCCACCTGATCCTTTACCTTTTGCTTAGCCAAATCTACCTTTACATCGGTATCGAATTCAACGGTCACGATACTGAAATCTTGAATCGAATTACTTTTTAGCTTTTTTACACCGCTTATCGATTTGATTTTCTTCTCGAGCGGCTTTGTGATTAGGTTTTCGATATCCTTTGGCGATGAACCTGGATATACCGTTTGAACGATAATAGTTGGAATTACAATGTCAGGAAACTGCTCTTTGGGCAGTGAATTATAGGAGAAAATACCGGCGATACTGATCAGTATCGCCATGATATAAATACTGGTTTTGTTATCGATGCTCCAGCTTGTGGGTTTAAATTCTTTGAATTTGCTCATTTGCTTGGGATTATTTGCCCGACATCCAACCACCGGTGATGGCTTGACCGTTGTTTAGTTCTTGATAACCTGTGGTGATAACCAAATCGCCTACGTTCAATCCGGTTAAGATTTCCGTATGGCCATCGCTACTTTTGCCTGCGGTTACAGTCCTGCGTTCGGCAACGAAAAAAGCTGTAGCATCGCCTTTGGCATTGCTTTGGGCTTTGGCAATCACTACATAACTTCCAGATTCTGTGGTTTGAATACAGTTTGAACTCACACTGATGGTATTTGCATTTTCATAATCAATGATTTTCAATTTTGCGATCATGTTCGGTTTCAAATTGTCTACGTGAGGTAATTTGGTTTCTACGCGGAATGTCCGATTCAAAGGGTCGATGTATTTTGAAGCAAATGAAATGTTCGCATCAATCTCTGTTTCAAGGTCTGGAAAGAAGATTTTGATTTTATCACCCGCTTTTACCTTTTTTGAGTATGATTCTGCCACATCGGCTTTGATTTTGATGTTGCTTAAGTTCATTACGCGGAACAGGGGTATGCCAGGTGCAACGGCTTGTCCGATTTTGGCATCCACACTTTCCAATGTACCTGTAATTGGTGCCTTGATGTTATACATGTCGATTTGGGTTTCCAAGGTTTTCATGCTTTTCTCCAAAGACTCTTTTTGATTTTTCACAGATAGGTATTGTACTTCCGTGCCAACACCTTTTTCCCACAGTCTTTTTTGCTTTTCAAACAGGGTAGTGACGAAGATCAATTGCTGTTGCAATTCATTGCGACCCTGAGAGATGGTAGTATTATCGAGTTGGGCCAATACCTGACCGGCGGTAACACTTGCACCCGGTTGAACCAATACTCGAACGATTGTACCGGGGACTTTTGGCGTTGCAATTGTACTTTCATTGGCATCGGCGGATCCTTCAATCATGATGTAACTTTGGAATACCCCTTTTTTAATTTCGGTAATTTCCACTTCTTTACCATTGGGTTTTCCTGATTTTTGGTTAAGTTCTTTTTCGATAGCACTTGCCTCGGACTGTAATGTGGCAATTTCTTTTTTAAGAGCGTCTAATTTCGCTTGCTTGTTTTCGTCGTTGGTTTTCTTACCTCCGCATGCGCTGATGGCCAAAGTGGCCAATACACTGAATAATATGATGTTGCGTTTCATAGATTTTTTATTTTATGGGTGTTCCTGTGGCTGTTCTATAATCAATTTTTGAAATAACTAGCTCGTAAATGGCATTCATGTAATTGTTGTTTGCAGTGCGAAGTTCTGTTTCCGCTTGCATGATTTCTAAGGTGCTTCCAACGCCCTCCCTATACTTAAATGTCGCTTTGTCGTATATTTTCTGCGCCAATACCAGATTCTCTTTTTGGTTGATGGCTTGTTGGATGTTGACTTCGTAACTATTTATTGCGTTGGTGTATTCAAATGTGGCATATCGCTCAAAATTGACCATATCGTTTTTTGCCTTTTCGATTTTAATATTTGCCTCGCGAATTTTAGATTGAGTTAATCCACCGGCAAAAATGGGTACGCGAAGGTTGAATCCATAAACAGATGAAGGAACCCATGAATTGTTTACTGGTAAGTTGCTTTGGAAGAAATTGAAATCACTTCGCAATGTACTTTTTTGATTTTGATAAAACCCTACAAGAGAAGGCAAAGAACTGGCTTGATATCTCTTTTTGTCGAGGTTGCCTAATGTGATGCTCTGCTCCAATAATTTGTGCTCTATTCGGTTGCGGCTAGAAAAAGAATTTTTTGAAATATCTTCAATGCTCAACGAATTTTCCAATTTCTCTAAGTCTTCAGTTAATTCAATCTGAGTTTCTAATGGCAATCCCATTTGCATTTTAAGGGCATTTTTGGTGATGAGAATGGCATTCTCTAACTTTACCTTTTGCAGTTGAAGATTCCTCAAAGAGAGGGTTAATCGATCCACATCTAAAGTTTCAACAAATCCTTCTTTGTTCATTTCAGTGACATCGTGAAGCGACTTTTCCAACAAGTTGATATTTGTTTGGATTAAGTCGAGGTTTTTCTGGGTCGATACTGCAGCAACATAGGCTTTGGCTACATGAAGCTGAGCATCTATTAAGGCTTTTTGCTTTAACAAATCACTCATGCCCATAAACGCTTTGCTTGCTCGCAAGCCGACCATATAAGTGCCATCAAAAAGCAACTGATTTACGGAAAAAGCGGCATTGCTACTATACTCTTGCTGAAAACGCAGGAAAATAAAGTCAGGGGCAGATGTTCCGGGCGTTTTTGTGAAGTTGTTTACCCAGTTGCCAGGAATTGTCAAGTATTGCTGGAACCCTGCAGATGCAATCACTTGCGGCAGTCCATAGGAAGTGGTTTGCTTTACTGTTTCCCTTGCAATTTGCACGTCATACTGTGCATTTAGGTAACTTAAGTTGTTTTGCTCCGTGAAGGCCAAAGCTTCGTGAAGGCTAAATTGTTGGACCTCCTGCGCGCTCAAAGACAGTTGGGCGAAGAGTAATGAGAGGATGACTATGCGTTTCATTTTGATTTTTTCTATGATTTACTTTTCCAATCGATTTCATCTACGATTTTTAACCCCTCAAAGGTTGATATTCCGCGTAAATGATATCGAATAATTTCTATGACTAAATCGTTTTGAGCGATTTCTAAGCTATTTAATTCAATACTTTCAAATACACTAAATGAAAGCATCGAGAAACTGTGAGCAATAACTTGGGAATCAAAATCATTGCGGTAATGACCTGTATTTCTACCTAGTTCGATGTTCTGCTTGATGTGATTTACAATGTGACTGCTTCTATGCTTTTCAAAGATTTGAAAGCTGTTGGGATGATACTTTTTTAAGTCGTACATCATACTTGGGCTAAACCGACGCTGTTTTCCGATGATGTATTGGGTAATTTTATACAACTGGTAAATCGGATTCTCCTCAACGGCAATAATTCCATCAATGGCTTGCTGTGTTTCTTGCATGTGCGATTCAATCGTGCACATGACCAAACTCTCTTTGTCTCTAAAGCATTTGTAAAGTGTCTTTTTGGAGATGGAGATTTCCTTGGCAACATCGTCCATGGTGACACTTTTCACGCCGAAACAACTGAATAATCGCTCCGCAGTAAGTTGAATTCTGTACACCAATTCCATAAGATGCCGCAAAATTAAGAATTAAAATTTGCTTTGGAAACTATTTTTGTGTTTTAAGTTTCCGTGTTGGTTCTAATTGTGGATAGAATCGACAATTAGTGCATTTTTACCGACCAAGGCAATAGATACTGAGGCCCCTGCAGGTATTGGATTTGATCGATTTGTTGCAAAGTCTTTAAATCAATCCCGGTTGTCTTTGCGAGTGCTCTGAATTTTGCTTTACTCACTTCATCGGCTTGTAAAATTTGGCTCAGCCAATCTTCGTTTTCAGGGAATTTAACCACTCTGTACTCTTTAATTTTCGCTTTTCTTGCTGCCGACGTAATGGCCCGATCGATACCACCTAATCCATCGATTAATCCCAAAGGCAAGGCATCTTCTGCAGTATACACCCTACCTTCAGCCAATTCAGAAACCCTGCCTTTTGTTAATTTACGTCCGGTGGCTACCGTGGTAATGAAATCATCATAGATACTATTTACCATCAACTGCATTTTTTCTTGTTCCTTGGCACTTAACGGTCTATCTGGGCGCCATCCGGCAGACAATTCGCCCAATTCTACCGTTTGATAATTGAGTCCCATGGTGTTACCAAACAGTTTCTCGGTGTTGGGAAGCAAAGCAAAAACACCAATGGAACCGGTAATGGTGTTAGGCAATGCGAAAATGCTATCTGCCACACAGCCCATATAGTAACCGCCGCTGGCAGAAACATCGCCAAAAGAAACAATTACGGGTTTTACTTTTTTGCAGGCAATGATTTCATGAGCCATTTCATCACTCGCGAAAGCGCTGCCCCCTGGAGAATTGATGCGAATTACAATCGCTTTGATGGTTGCGTCTTTTTGGGCTTTGTGTAGTTGTGTGATAAAGGTTTTACTGCCAATCTGCTCATTTGGATTTTGTTTTCCGGGCATGATTTCACCTACGGCATAAATAACAGCGATTTTGTTTTCATTGTAAGCATAGGGATCGGCGTCTTTTGCATATTTCGCAAAATCAAACCAATGTGCTGTTTCCGGTCTCATTTTTGCCTCTTTGGCTGCAATGTTCTTCGCTTCTGTTTCGTACTCTAACGCATCAACCAAACCCAATGATTTTGCGTCTTTCGGTAACTGAGCCTTTGATTGCATCGCCATTTGCCAAACCGAATCCATTTGCAATTTTCTGCTAGATGCAATGTTTTTGATTTGGAATTTATACAATGAAGTGATGTAAGCAGTGACTTGTTCTCGGTTGGCTTCCGACATTTCTTTCTGAATGAAAGGTTCCACCGCCGACTTGAATTTGCCTACGCGAAATATTTGAAAGTCGACCCCCAGTTTTTCAAATAAGCCTTTATACATCACGAATTTGGCGGAAATCCCATCCACCTCAAGAAATCCCCGAGGGTTTAATATCACTTTGTCGCAGGCAGATGCTATATAATATCCCAATTCAGAATAAAGCCCGCTGTAGGCAACAACAGATTTTCCAGACTTTCTGAATAATAGAATTGCATTTCGAATTTCCTCTGCGGTTGCCATACCACCACCGTAACTTCCACAATCCAAATAAATTCCTTTGACTTGGCTGTCCTTGCTAGCCTTTTTTAATCCATTGATGATATCGTCAAGTCCCAATACCGGAGATTCGTTGATTGCTGCTGAAATAATTTCGTCCAATGGATTGGATCCGCTTCTTTCGTTTACTTCGGTTCCCAATGTTAGATTTAGAATGGTGGGTTCCGATAATTCTTCTTCTTTTGTACTACCCATTTTTGAGGTTAATCCAGAAATGAAAATACCACAAACCAATGCAATAGAAATGATACCTAGGGCAAATCCGCCCAATAGGGTAATAAAATACTTGAGAAACTTCTTCATAGTCAGGGTCTCAAATTTAAGATACGCTTTACGGTTTATTTACATCATTCGTCAAATCGAACCTTTGTACGGATGAAATTTGGCACATAAGTTGGTTAGATAGGCATTTTGCAATCGGAAATAGCCAAATTTCGGTTGACCATTACACAACTCTTTGCAATACGCCACTGGGTGGGGGCAATTAAAAACTGCCGTATAATCTGATATTTAATCTGCGGCCGGTGAGGTAATCTGGGACGCCATATCGGTTATTTTGGAGATCTTTCACCCAACTGTATCCGATCACATTGTTGATGTCGAGCAAGTTAAAAATATCGATACTTAACCACGCATTGGTCATTCCTAATTTACCCACCCATTTGTACTTTTTGGGTTCAAAAATCTTACTAAATCCAATGTCAACCCGGCGATAAGGCGGTATAGTATTCGGCGTAGTAGTATAGCGGGCTTTGCCATCCAAATAATAGGGAATGCCAGTTCCGATATTCAGAGTCAAGTTTACCCGCAAACTCGGATTGTTGGGCATTTGATCCTGAAAAACTGCACCCAAATTCACGCGTCGGTCTGTAGGACGACGCAAATAGTCCGTAGTAATCGTATTTCCCGTTAAAGCATCGTTGTAGGTGATTTTTTCTTTGGTCTGCATGATTCCCAACGTAAACCAACTTTCCAATCCTTTGGTGAACTCTCCATAAATCCGCTGATCAATTCCCCAGGCAAAGCCATTGGCCGAATTGGTTCCATAATATCGAATCCGAATATTGTCGAAAAGGTAAGGCACCAAATCTTGATATCTTTTGTAATAGGTCTCTGCCGTGTATTTGAATTTGCGTCCGCCATTGAAGAAGTAACGCTCATAGCCGGTCACTAGGTGCCAACTCTTCTGAGCCACTAACTGTAGGTTTAATAAGCCATCGAAGTTTCTTAATTCCCGATAAAATCCGGGTTGATGATAGGCGCCAATGGCCAATTTATAAAGCACATCGGGTTTTTTGGCAGCGTCGGAACGCTGACGTTCATTGAAAGCTTTGTGGGGCTCCCAACTTAAGCTCATTCTAGGCATGATGAGCATTTCTCGGTTTGCCGTCCAATACTGGGTTCGAATGCCTGAGGTAAGCCAAATTTGCTGACGTTTACTCATTCTCCATTGGCCTGCGATATGGGCTTTTCCGCGATAGGTATTCAATGTGTTTTTAGCGAGAATATAATTATCGAACAGAATACTGTCCTCCATGCTGCCAAACGGTGCAATGTTATACCCAGCGCTGTCGTTGTAATACCATTCAGAAATTTTATCAACTACACTTTCTTTGTTCAAGCGAATACTGTAATTCCATGAAAAAGCATCAGTATTTTTTCCAATTTTTCCAATATGAGCAAATTGGGTAACGCCCGACCGCATACGGTTTCTACCATGGTCGATGTAATATCCGTAACCCAATGTTTTCAGGGGTTTTCCATAGGTTTTAGAACCCATATCGCGGTCGAGTTGCGACAAGTAATACAATCCTTCCACATCAAAAACCTCTTGCTCCTCAATGGAAGTGTGATTCAGCATCCATTTGAATTCATTGCGGATGTTTGGTGTATATCTCAAAGTGATAGACCCCATTCCGTAGAGATATTTGAGCGATTCTTGTCCGCCCATGCCAACATCCAATTGATACGCATTTTGTATCGTACCAAAGGTTGTGCTTCTGCTGGTTGGATTTAGCGTGTAATTGTTGCTGGCCAAATTACCCAAGAAATCGATGAATAATTTTCGATCCAATCTATAGGTGACTTGGGTTTGGAGATCGTTGAATCGCATCGAGTAATTACCCTTCACGTTTAACGTCTTGGTGAGCAGTGAATTATTGAAATTACGAATTCCTAAGAAGCCTGAAAACCGATTCTTTTTTCCGCTGATCGTGGCGCTACTGAGCATTGTGCCCAAGGTGGCACTGCCTTTAAACGAGTCGGGCCTAATATAATCTACATCGAGTACCGAACTCATTTTATCTCCATATTGAGCCCCAAATCCACCGGCACTGAATTTCACTGATTGCACTAGATCTGAATTGATAAAACTGAGTCCTTCTTGTTGCCCACTGCTAATTAATTGAGGTCTTAGAATTTCGATGTCGTTTACGTAAATCAGATTTTCATCGTAGTTTCCGCCTCTCACGGTGTATTGGCTCGACATTTCATTGCCCGATGAGGCGCCTATGAATGTTTTGACAAGCGCTTCGATGCCGTTGCCCATAGAAGGGTTGAGTTGCAATTTCTGTGGTTTGATTTCTTCCAAGAAGGGTCCGCCTTGAGAAATTCGGATTCTGACTTCGCCGATTAGGTCCAATCCACTTCCGAGGGTAATTATCTGTAAATCAATTTCTTGATTCGATTTGCTGCTGCTGCTATCGGTTTGATTTAGCCATTTATAGCCAAAAAGCTTTTCTCCATTGCGATATCCAAAAATCAAGTCGCCAGGGAACAAGGTTTCTGATGGGGTAAAAAATCCTAAGGAATCCGTGATGCCAATTTGCGAATCATCCGACAGACGGATTCTGATTTTCGCAAGGCTAGTGGATGCTGAGCTACTTTGATTTTGCGATACATCCCGAATTACTCTTCCTCGCTGAATCGCTTGTTGGGCATTTGCCACAACACCGATTAAGGTAAGAAGTAAAAGCGACAGGATTTTTTTCACGCAAGTAACTAACGCAGAAATGGTTGCGTTATTTGATTAGATGTTTGAGTTCTGTAATGGTTTGAGTGGGGTTTGCGTTGCCAAAAACGGTATTTCCAGCCACCAAGACATCGGCGCCTGCATCGGTTAACAATTTTGCGTTTGCCATAGAGACGCCACCATCAATTTCGATTAAGGTGTTTGTTCCAGCCTCAGTGATCATTGATTTAAGCGTTTTTACCTTGGCGTAGGTGTTTTCGATAAAGGATTGACCGCCAAATCCTGGGTTTACGCTCATCAAACAAACCACATCACAGAGAAAAAGCACTTCTTTGATCGATTCAACGGGGGTATGCGGATTGATGGCAACGCCTGCTTTCATGCCATGATTTCGGATATTTGTGAGTGTTCGATGAAGGTGGGTGCATGCTTCAACATGGACCGTTAGAACATGAGCTCCAGCATCGGCAAAGGCTTTTGTATAACGATCGGGATCTACAATCATCAAGTGCACATCCAAGGGTTTTGTGGCTTTTGACTTTAGCGGTTTCATCACTGGGAAACCAAAAGAAATATTGGGTACAAAAACGCCATCCATAACATCCACATGAAACCAATCGGCTTCACTATGATTGATCATGTCGATTTCTTCGTTCAACTTGCCGAAATCGGCGGAAAGGATGGAGGGTGCGATCATTCCAGGCATGATGCAAAGTTAATTAGATTATGCTTTTAAAGCCAAAAACAAATCAATGCATTCTTTGGCTTCTTTTACATCGTGAACTCGCAAAATATTAGCACCGCGATCTAACACGGCCATATGCAGTGCTGTAGTCCCATTTAACGCAGTTTCGGGCGTGCAATTGAGCGTTTTCCAAATCATTCCTTTTCTAGAAATACCTACCAATAACGGCTTGTTGAATTGCCTAAATTTTTGCAACTGATTCAATAACTGAAAATTGTGCTCCGTTGTTTTACCAAATCCAAATCCGGGATCAATCACCCAATTGGCAAAGTCCGCTTTCCGATACTCTTGCTTTTTTTGGTTGAAATAGTCTAGGATTTCGCCCATCAAATCATCGTAATGAGGATCTTCCTGCATCGTTTCGGGATTCCCTTTTTTGTGCATTGCAACATAAGCGACCTCATTATCAAACACGGTCCGAAACATCTTTGGATCATTGTCGCCCGCGTCAATATCATTAATCATGTCGATGCCCAAGCCAATGCAAGCCAAAGCCACAGAACTATAATAAGTATCTACGCTGAGCCAAGCTTCAGGAAAGGCCCTACGGATTGCTCTGACAACGGGTGCCACGCGTTCTAGCTCTTCACCAAAACTCACGCGCTCACTGCCAGGTCTAGTACTTTGTCCGCCAATGTCAATAATAGCAGCACCTGATTCAAGCATCGCACCTGCCAAATCCACCGCTTGTTGTTCTGTTTGTACACGGCTTTTACCATAAAAGGAGTCCGGCGTGCTATTGAGGATGCCCATAATTACGGGCGTGGTCAAGGATAGTTTTTTTTCTTTTGAGAGTAGGAACATGGTCTTATTTGATTACTTCCTTTGGGTTGCCAACCATCAATTCTGGGCGAACCCATTCGTTAAATTGCTCTTCGGTCAACAGTCCCAATGCCAACGCCGCTTCCTTTAATGTCAAATTTTCTTTGTGTGCTTTCTTTGCTATTTTGGCGGCATTCTCATAGCCAATGTGAGTGTTCAATGCTGTCACCAACATCAAACTTTGGTCAACCAATCGCTGAATATTGTCTAAATCGGGTTCGATACCCACAGCGCAGTTGTCGTTGAAGCTCAAGCAAGCCTGGCCCAATAAACGAGCACTTTGGAGCATATTTACCGCGATAACTGGCTTAAATACATTTAATTCAAAATGTCCTTGTGAAGCCGCGAAAGAAATAGCGACATCATTTCCCAAAATTTGGGCGCAAACCATGGTTAACGCTTCGGGTTGAGTAGGGTTGACTTTTCCTGGCATGATTGAGCTACCTGGTTCGTTTTCGGGGATGACAATTTCGCCAATTCCGCTGCGTGGGCCAGAACTCATCATACGAATGTCGTTTGCGATTTTAAAACAGCTCATTGCAGCACGTTTCAGAGCGCCATGCAATTCTACCATCGCATCATGGGCTGCTAAGGCTTCGAACTTGTTTGGCGCAGTCACGAATGGCAAAGCAGTTTCTTCGGCTATGTATTTGGCTACCAATTCGGAATATCCTGCAGGGGTGTTTAATCCTGTTCCCACAGCGGTACCACCGAGAGCCAATTCCGCAGCGGTTGGTAAAGCGCGGTTAATTGCATTAACACCGTTTTCTAATTGTTGAACGTATCCACTAAATTCTTGTCCTAGCGTTAACGGTGTGGCATCCATGAAATGGGTGCGACCGATCTTTACGATATTCTCAAAATCGCGTGCCTTATGCTTCAAGGTGGTTTTTAGCGCTTGAATGCCGGGTAAAGTATAATCAACAACTTGTTTAAATACCGCAATACTCATGGCCGTTGGGAATGTATCGTTTGAACTCTGACTCTTATTTACATCGTCGTTTGGATGTAAAATTTTCTTTTTATCATCCAACTTGCCACCACTAAGAATATGAGCACGATTGGCAATCACTTCATTTACGTTCATGTTGCTCTGTGTTCCAGAGCCTGTTTGCCAAATAACCAATGGGAATTCGGCATCCAATTTTCCTGCGATGATTTCGTCGCAAACCGCAGAGATTAGATCACATTTTTCTGCCGACAATACTCCCAAATCACGATTGGTTCGGGCAGCACTTTTTTTCAATATGCCAAATGCACGAATGATTTCCAACGGCATACTTCCTTCGGGTCCAATTTTGAAATTGTTTCTGCTGCGTTCGGTTTGGGCGCCCCATAAAGCATTGGCTGGGACTTTAACTTCACCCATGGTGTCTAGTTCTATGCGATACTGTGTCATAATATACTACAAAGATAAAACCCCAAAGTCACACTTACGAAATTGAATATGCACCGCGGTGTTTTAATAAAATAGACAGACAAAGTTATTCGTTCATAAAGCGAAACGCCCGTTTACAAAAGCCCTAGGCCGAATGACTATCTTTGTAAGTATATGTCAGAAAAGAAATTGCTCGATGCACTCAGTTATCATGCCGACGGTAGGCCTGGAAAAATAGAGGTAATCTCTACCAAACCCACCCAAACACAATTTGACTTAGCATTGGCATATTCTCCAGGTGTGGCGGAACCTTGTTTGGCCATCGCTGCGAACGTTGATGATGTATATAAATACACTGCAAAAGGCAATTTGGTGGCCGTAATTTCGAATGGTACCGCCGTGTTAGGATTGGGCGATATTGGGCCTGAAGCATCTAAGCCAGTGATGGAAGGCAAGGGTGTGTTGTTTAAGATTTTTGCCGACATAGACGTATTTGATATCGAATTAAATTGTAAGGATGTAGACCATTTTGTAGAAACCGTAAAAGCGATGGAGCCTACTTTCGGTGGAATTAATTTGGAGGATATCAAAGCCCCTGAGAGTTTTGAGATTGAAGAGCGACTAAAGGCTGCCTTGAATATTCCAATTATGCATGATGATCAGCATGGTACTGCGATTATCTCCGCAGCAGGTTTGATAAATGCATTGCGATTGGTTGAAAAAGAATTGAGTGATGCGCGCATCGTGGTGAGTGGTGCAGGTGCCTCGGCCATTGCTTGTGTCAAATTATTTGTGTCGTTGGGCGCAGATAAAAGAAATATTGTAATGTTGGATTCAAAGGGCGTATTGCGTTTGGATCGCACAGATTTGGATAAATATAAGAGTCAGTTTGTGACTCAGCGCGACCTAAATACGTTGGATGAAGCGTTGGTTTCCGCCGATGTGTTTGTTGGGTTGAGCAAAGGAAATATCTTAACTCCTGAAATGATTTTGTCGATGGCGGAAAAGCCAATTGTCTTCGCGATGGCAAATCCTACGCCTGAAATCGATTACCATTTGGCGGTGGCGACGCGTCCGGATTTGATCATGGCAACGGGAAGATCTGATTACCCGAATCAAGTGAATAACGTGCTGGGATTTCCTTTTATTTTCAGAGGTGCACTCGATGTAAGAGCAACGGAGATCAATGAAGAAATGAAACTCGCTGCTGTCCTTGCGATTGCAGATTTGGCGATGCAACCCGTGCCTGAAAGTGTGATGATGGCATACAATGAAAAGAACTTGAGTTTTGGTCCCCAGTATATTATTCCTAAGCCTATGGATCCAAGATTGTTGACAACAGTTGCTCCGGCGGTGGCAAAAGCTGCCATGGATAGTGGTGTGGCTAAGAATCCGATTACGGATTGGGAAGGGTATAATGCGCAGTTGCGTCAGCGTTTGGGCATCGACAATGATTTTGTAAATCGATTGATGACCAAAGCGAAAACCAATCCTAAGCGTGTCGTTTTTGCCGAAGCCGATCATATTCGCATCTTACGGGCGGCAGAAATTGCCAAACGGGACGGAATTTGCGAACCCATTTTATTGGGAAATCCTGAGGCCATTCAGAAAATGATGGATGAAAATTTCATCGAGATTCCTGGGGTGGTAATGATCGACCCTAGAAAGCAGGATGAACAGCTAAAGGAATATGGCGAAATGCTATTTAAAAAGCGCAGCAGGAAAGGACTCACGGGATTTGAAGCGGAATATCAAATGCGAAATCGAAATTATTTTGGTTCGATGATGGTGGAAAATGGAATGGCAGATGCATTTATTAGCGGTTTGACAAGGAATTATCCCATTGCTTTGAGACCTGCGCTGGATTGTATTGGTATGGTTTCAACAACCCATCGGGTGGCGGGAATGCATATTATGATGGCTAAATCAGGGCCTGTGTTTTTTGCTGATACTACTGTGAACATCGATATAGATGAAGATTCTGTTTACGAGATGGTGGGTTTGGTACATGATAGAGTGAAATCATTTCAGATTGAACCACGCATCGCATTGATTTCCTATTCAAACTTTGGTAGTTCAGCGGGTAAATACCCTTTGATGATGCAAAAGGTGGTTAAACGTTTACATGCGGATCGACCTGATATTTTGGTGGATGGTGAGATGCAGCCGGTATACGCAATCGACGGTGATTTGAGAAGCAGAAGGTTCCCATTTAACAAGTTGGGCGATAAGTCGGCTAACGTATTCATATTTAGTGGTTTGAGTACTGGAAATGCCGTGTATCAGATCATGAGAAGCATGGGGAATATGGAAGCCATTGGACCCGTTTTGTTGGGATTTAAGAAGTCGGTTCACATCCTTCACCACAGTTCATCGGTTCGCGAAATTGTGAATATGGTGGCTTTGGCGGTAGGTGAAGCACAAGATAAATAAGGCTTTTATCATGGAGAATACGCCACATATCGAATTTGAAATTATCGAATGGGGATCGGTAAAATATATCCAGTCCTTGGCGTTAAGACATGAAGTTTTGCGTAAACCTTTGGGATTGGTATTTGATCCTTCTATTTTTCCTGAAGAGAAAAAGGAGATTCACTTGGTGGCGAATCACGGCGACTGGTTGGTGGGCTGTATGATTCTGACGGATACCGGTAACGATTTGAAAATGAGACAGGTAGCGGTGGCTAATAAATTCCGTCGCTGTAGAATTGGTGCGAGAATGGTGGCATTGGCAGAAGCGAAAGCCATTGAAATGGGAAAGCAAAAAATGGTATTGCACGCCCGAGATTCAGCATTGGATTTTTATCTATCGTTGGGATATAGCATTGTGGGAGATCCGTTTGAAGAGGTGGGTATTCCGCATCATCGAATGAAGAAGTCCTTCGTCTAAGCGAATAGAGTTTTCCCCGATTTTGGTGAGCATCGACAAAGAATAAACTATCTTTGTAAAACACACATTCATGGAAATACTAATTACGGCCGCACAGTTTATTTTAGCTTTATCGATTCTAATTACCTTGCACGAATTTGGTCATTATTGGGCCGCCAGAGCATTTGGTATTCGCATCGAGAAGTTCCTTTTGTTCTTTGATGCATGGAATTTTAAGTTGTTCAGTTTTAAACGCGGCGACACAGAATATGGTATGGGTTGGTTGCCATTGGGTGGCTATGTGAAGATTGCAGGAATGATGGATGAGAGCTTGGATACCGAGCAAATGAAGTCGGAGCCACAGTCTTGGGAATTCCGCAGCAAACCAGCTTGGCAGCGTTTGATTGTGATGGTGGGCGGCGTAACTGTCAATTTGATTTTGGGAATCTTCTTGATGATTTGCTTGACCTATTCGCAGGGGGAGTCCTATATTCCAAATGAGTCGATCAATCAAAAGGGCGGTGTCTATGCCAGTCCGGTGGCTCGTTCTATGGGTTTTGCAACCGGGGATAGAATTATCGCCTTGAATGGTCAAAAAGTAGAAAATTTGGATGCCGAATTTGGTAATCCATCGTTTTTGATGGCCGATAAAAAGGTGGTTGATATTCAACGGGCGAAGTTAGTAATGGTTGCTTCTTCTGATTCTTCTCAACCAGCGACGTCTCAATATGCTTATTATGATACCACTTTGGTATTGCCTGAAAATTTTGATGAGTTGCTATCGAAGAAGTCTGATATGCCATTCTTTGCACCTCGTTTATCGTTCGTTGTGGGTAAACTCACCGGCGGCGGAAACGCTTACAAAGCAGGCTTTGATGTCGGCGATGCGATTCAAAAAGTAGAAGGCAAGGATGTACTTTCGTTTTTTGAATTCAAGGAAACCTTGTTGAAATACGCCGGTCAAAGAATCAAAATGCAGGTGAAAGATACGTTGGGGAAAACCACAGTATTAACGGTTGATGTTAATGCGGATGCCACCATCGGATTCCAACCCAAGTTCTCTGGATTTGAAAACGATGAAAAAATCATCAAATATGGTTTGGGTGAATCGGTAAACAAAGGCGTTTCTCGATCTTTTGGTTTGATAGGTGCAAACGCAAAGGCTTTAGGCAACGTGGCTTCAGGAAAAACTGACGCTTCCAAATCATTGGCTGGACCCGTTGGGATTGCACAGATGTTTGGCGGTACTTGGGATTGGGTTAACTTTTGGACGCTTACAGCGATGCTGAGTTTGGTGCTAGCATTTATGAATATTCTGCCAATACCTGCCTTAGATGGTGGACATGTTATGTTCTTGTTGTATGAAATCATCGCAAGAAGACCTGTTTCAGAGAAGGTATTGTACGTTGGTCAAGTGATTGGTATGGTTATTTTACTTTCTTTGGTTGCCTTTACTTTTTGGGTAGATATCGCGAGAGCTTTAGGATTGTAATATGCAAAATGCGTTCGATTTTTTTGGGTTAACGCCGTCATTGAGCTTGGATGCTAAAGAAATTCGTAATCGTTATATTGAGATTCAACGACAGGCTCATCCTGATTTAATTGGAGATGATAATATTGAAGTAAATTCAGTTGAATTGGCCAATCGCTATTATGAAGAACTTCGCACGCCAAGGGGTGTTGTGAAATCATATCTGATGGCGATGAATGTTTCAGACCTAAATCAAAATAGATTGCCTAAGGATTTCTTATTTGAAATGATGTCGTTGAATGATGAAATTGATGAAAAACATTCTGGAAACGCAGCAGCTGGAGAGAAGGCAGAGGGCTTGTTGGATCGGGCAGATTTAGAATTAACCGGTGCATTGAATTTATTAAAGGAAAATCCATTTCCCGATTTGGATGAATTGGTAGAATGGTATCAGAAATCAAAATATTTGGATCGTTTGCGCAAAAATTTTCTTGGAATAGAGGAGATTTAACCGCATAAATGTAATTTTACAACACCATGTCAACCCGCACTCAACTGAAGAATCATCATGAAATTCGCGTAATCTTTCAGAGGATGGCTTTAGAAATCGCGGAATCCTTTGCAGAGTATGAAGATTTGTATTTTGTTGCGATTAACGAACGGGGTATGTCTATTGCACTGGAGTTGAACCATGAATTAGACCGCATTTTACCAGATTGTAATATTTCATTGGGAAATGTTCGTGCTTCGGAGGATTATAAATGGGAGGGTATTCTACCCAATATGGTCGCTATCTCAACCCCGGTAATTATTGTGGATGACGTGATTCACTCTGGAGGAACGGCGATGCAAGTTTTGGTTGATTTGTACGAGCATGGATTTGAAATTATTCGCACCGCATTTTTGGCACAACGCGAACACAGGGATTACCCGATACAGGCCAATTTTGTAGGCGTTTCAATTGCAACTACCTTACAAGAACATGTATTTTTCAATAATGAGGATCCGGGCGATCTTCAGTTGTATTTGATTTGATTAATATTTAGGCTTTGAATTGTAATTTAGTTGTCAATCAAACAACTCTTTGCATGATATTTTGTTATTTTTGAATTATTGAAAATGCGCTACACTTTTTTCGTCCTGTTTTGTTTGCTATTTGGCACTGCAAAAAGTACGCACATTGTTGGCGGGGAGATGGGCTATAAGTATTTGGGGAATAACCAATACAAAATCCGTTTAGATCTTTACATTGATTGTAAGAATGGCAATCCTAGTGCAATTCAATCAGATGCTACAGCTATTATAGGTGTATTTAATGGTCAAACCCGCAATATGATTGGGGGTTATCCAAAAACAGTGAATCGTCAAGGCCCCAAACGTGTCGTAAAAACCAATTACAATTGTATCGTACAGGCGCCCAATGCTTGTGTAGACCAATATTGGTATGAAGTAACGTTTACATTGCCTCCCATAACCGGAGGATATTATATTTCCTTTCAGCGTTGTTGTAGAAACGGTTCTATTAATAATTTGGTGGATCCAGGCGGGACGGGTGCCAATTATTGGACTTTGATACCCGATGCGAGAACTTTATCAAACAAAAAAGAGAACAATTCTGCTGTTTTCAAGGAATTACCCCCCAATTTTTTGTGTACTAACACACCATTGAAATTTGACCATAGTGCGACCGACGATGATGGTGATAGTTTGGTTTATGAATTGTTCAGGCCTTACACCGGCGGAACCACGAATGCACCACGCCCAGATCAAGGGGCTAGTGGAGATTTACAAATGCCACCTTTCTCCCAAATCACTTGGAGCGGTGGTTATATAGATACCAATCCAATCAACGGGAATCCCCCGCTTCAGATCGATTTAAAAACGGGCTATTTGACATTGACACCCACAAAAACTGGTCAATTTGTGGTCGGTATTTTGGTGAAGGAATATCGAAAAGGTCAATTGATTGGTACAACGCGACGTGATTATCAATTCAATGTACAGAGTTGTGTGATTGATGTTGTTGCATCCTATTTTGTCCCTACTTTTATTTGCGGATATCAATATAAGTTTCAAAACAAGAGTATCTCTGCGCAGAGATATCATTGGGACTTTGGTATAGATAGTTTGAAGACGGATACATCAAATTTGTCGAGTCCTACCTATACTTTTCCCCATGCCGGGAAATTCAAAGTGAAGCTCTATGCATACAAGAATAAGTGTTTGGATAGTTTTGTAGCTTATGTTACGGTTGTTGAACCATTGAAGCCTAAATTGCCTGCCGACACGATTATTTGTCCTGGCGGTTCCGTAAAATTAAAGTCGAATATTAAAGCGGACGCCTACAAATGGAGCACGGGCCAAACAACAGATTCAATCACAACAAAATTGGAAGGTTGGGTCTATTTGGATGTGTATTCCAAGATTTGTTATTGGAGGGATTCAATGAAAATCACGATTGATAGAGCCATTGTGAATGCTTTTGGAGATACTACCATTTGTAGTAACGACCCTATAGACAGGGATATTTATGGCGCTTCTGGAATGGCGAAATACACATGGAGTACGGGTGCCACCACAAGAATTACGAATGTCAAGAAGACCGGTAAATACTACTTGATTGGTGAGACTGTGAATAAATGTAAATCTTTGGATTCAGTGACTGTTTCTCAATATAGCCCGGTGAAGGTTGATGTTAGGGATACTACCGTTTGTCCTTCTGTGATAGTGACATTCGATTCAAAGATCAATACCGGAGGAAATACTACAGTTGTTTGGAGCGATGGCGCATCGGGAAGAACGGCCAATATTTCAGCACCGGGATTGTATTGGGTAAAGGTGACTGTTGGCTTGTGTTCAACGAGAGATTCCTTTACGATTAAGAATTTCCCTTACGAGTTTAAAATGGGTAAGGATCTTAGGTATTGTGAGAAGATAGATACCACATTGACGATCACTTTGCCAAATGTGAAACAGATTGTTTGGAACAAAGAAATTACGGGACCAGTATTCCGTTTGATATCTCCTGGTATGGTCGTTGTTGAATTACGCAATTCCAAGGGTTGTCCTGAAAAGGATTCCATTGATGTGAAATTGTTTCCCAATCCTATCGTAGACTTGGGGCCCGATACATCGCTGTGTTTGTCGGAGACGCCCACCTTGGATGCTGGTGCAGGGATGATTTCATATTTATGGAATACGGGCGCTACATCGCAAAAGATAATTGGTTACGATAGCGGATTGTACTGGGTGAAGGTAAAAGATTCCGAAGGATGTGTAAATCGCGATTCTGTGAATTTGAATAAACGGAAGGATGCATTTCCGTCTGTGATATTCATGCCTAATGCCTTTACGCCAAACGGCGATGGGCGCAATGATATGTATCCGATGAACCAGTATATGGTGAAAGGTTCGTTGTATAATGTGAAATTATTCAACCGTTGGGGTGAGAAAATTGCAGAGTTTACTAATCCTGATATGAATTGGGATGGCAATATCAATGGCAAGCCCGCGGCGGAAGGAGTTTATATTTTTATGGCCTATTGGATTGGTTGCGATAATGAAAAACGTTCGTTACAGGGCAATTTCACTTTGCTTCGCTAGGGTAAAAATCCCTATTTTAAGCATTGCTTTATAGATTTAGTAAATTCGAGGATGGGAAAAACGGTAATAAAGAATGCCAAGTTAGTTTCAGACAATCGCGTATTTGAAGGCGATTTATTAATTCAAGACGGTTTAATTCAACGGATTGATGCGTCTATCGATGCAAACAATGCGGATGTTGTAGATGCCAATGGTTCATACGTTCTTCCAGGTGTAATTGATGATCAAGTTCATTTTCGCGAGCCGGGATTGACGCACAAAGCATCGATATATACTGAAAGTCGTGCCGCATTGGCGGGGGGGACTACTTCCTATATGGAGATGCCCAATGTGAATCCGCAAACAGTGACCAATCTCTTATTGGAAGAGAAGTATGCTTTGGGCGCGGCCAATTCGGCGGTGAATTATTCATTTTATTTGGGTGCTACCAATCACAATTTGGAAGAAATAAAAAAAGTGAATCCGAATACTGTTTGTGGTGTGAAAATTTTTATGGGAAGCAGCACGGGTGATATGCTCGTTGACCAACCCCATGCTTTGGAAGGCCTTTTTGCTCATTCTCCCATTCTCATTGCTACGCATTGTGAAAATGAAACACGTGTGAAGTCGAGATTTGCGGATGCTGTTGCTACATTTGGTGAGGCTATTCCTCCGAATCAGCATCCAATCATTCGCGATGCCGAGGCTTGTTATTTATCGTCTTCTTACGCCATGGAATTGGCGAAGAAACACGATGCTAGATTGCATATACTTCATATTACATCGGAGAAAGAAACCCATCTTTTTAGAAATGATATTCCACTTTCTGAGAAGAAAATCACAGCGGAAGTGTGTGTGCATCACTTGCATTTTTCGGATACGGATTATGAAACTTTGGGTAATTTGATCAAATGCAATCCGGCCATTAAGACAGAAACGGATCGTGCCGCATTGTGGGCAGCTTTGCTAGACGATCGGTTTGATGTGATTGCAACGGACCATGCGCCGCACACTTGGGAAGAGAAACAGGGGAAATATGCCCAGGCGCCATCAGGTTTGCCATTGGTGCAGCATTCACTTTCGTTGATGATGGACTATGTAGTTGCGGGAAAAATAAGCATTGAGAAATTGGTTGAGAAAATGTGCCATAACCCAGCGATTTTGTATCAGATCAATAATAGAGGCTACCTGAGGGAAGGTTATGCTGCCGATATAGTTATGTTGGGCAAGAATGATCGTGCGGTGAGTAAATCCGACCTATTGTACAAATGCGGTTGGTCGCCCTTGGAAGGCCATCAATTTAATTATCAACCGGAAAAGGTGTGGGTGAATGGGGTTTTGGGTTACGACGGTGGATTGACGGAAAAATACAACCCTCAGCGATTGCTATTTAACCGCGGTTAGTGGAGCTTTGAGCGTTTGACAAAGAAAGCAGTGAGTGCTTGCTCAATGGGCTTTGAAACGTCGGCGATGAAGGAATCAATTCCCAGTTGAATACATTTGTCGTTGAATTCCTTATTGCGTTCCGATTCAATTTTTTTATAGGCCATTTGAATTTCATCGGGTTGAAGTTTAATGAATTCATTTGTTTCTAAATCCATGAATTTTATGGGTCGATTGCCCGATGCAAAATCAAGGTTAAGTTCTTGTTGTTCGTGTTGGATTTGCAATAGCAAGACTTCACATTTTTGAAATCTCAGCAAGGCCATGTATTTCCAGAAGGAGGCCTCGGCTGCCGCCTCGGCCGGACCCCACAAAAAATCACTCAATATTACCACCAACTGACGTCGGCCTACATTTAAAATAGCTTCCTCCATGGTTTGATTAACCGCGGAAGTATTGATTTTTTGTGTGGAATCATTGCCTAGCCAAAGGGGCGATAAAGTGGCCAATTGTTGCTGGAAATGACCCCTGGTACTTTTGCAAGCACTTCTTTGATAGAATCCATTTTCATTGAAAAGTCCCAATGAGAAACTGTCTTTTTGCTGTTGTAAAAGTCCGCCAATCACCGCCGCCGTTAGGGTTCCGAATTTTAATTTCGATTCCAATTTCTCCGGAAACCGCATACTGCCTGAGGTGTCGAGCCAAATGTGCGCCTTTAAATTCGTCTCCTCATCAAACTGTTTAATGTATTTTTTGTCGGTCCTAGCCAACAATTTCCAATCTATATTCTTTACACTTTCCCCAGGATTATAGGGTCTGTGTTCAGCAAATTCAACAGAAAACCCCCGAAATGGACTTTTATGTAAGCCCGCAATAAATCCTTCCTTGGCTTTGTTTGCCAAGAGTTCGAAATCGGAGTAGGATTGAATTTCTTTAAGTAGCAAGGGCGGAAATGATTGAGGGATTTGAACTGCCTTGGCTGAGTGAGGATGATTATTGGTGTAGGAATCATAAAAAAGGCCGGCGAGCCGGCCTTTTTTTCAAGTCTTTACAAATTACAATTGCGCCTCAATCTTAGATGCGATGTTCTGTTTTGGAACAGCACCTACGATTTTATCAACCAACTGACCGTTTTTGAAAATCAATAGGGTAGGAATACTGCGCACACCATAGTTCGCGGAAATATCGGGATTTTCATCTACATTTAACTTGCCAATAACGGCTTTTCCTGCATATTCATTTGAAAGTTCGTCGACCATTGGACCGATCATGCGGCAAGGACCACACCATTCTGCCCAAAAATCTACCAATACGGGTTTGTCTGATTGCAATACAACTTCGTTGAAGTTACTGCTAGTGAATTTTTCTGCCATTTTTCTGATTTTTAATTATTACGAATTTAAGAAATTTATACGGTTTATCGGATAATTTCTTTCATTTTAGCAACACCAATGCCAAACAGGGCGAAGTCATAAAAAACGGGATCGTGGGGTCGATATCTCCGTAATTTGTCGGTTAGTTCCATGCACGACTGCCAATCTGACTTATCTCTTTGTAACAAGCCCATCTCAATGGCGATGCGTTGGACGTGGACATCCAGAGGACATAATAGTTCAGACATCGCAACCTTAGACCAAATACCAAAATCCACCGGAGACTTTTTGCGCACCATCCATCGGAAATACATATTTAGTCGTTTGCATGCACTGCCTTTCAAAGGCGATGCCAGGTGTTTGTCGGTTCTCCTTTCGTGCGGAAAAGCGCTCCAAGTAGATTGAAATGCCATGAGGGCCTCATAAACCTGAGAACCTGTAGGCGCCTCAAGAACAGCTGGCGTAAAAAACAAATCCTCCAAACTCGGCGCCGTTTGATAATGCTGCCTAAAAAATGAAATCATCGAAACCACATCCTCGCCATTCAACGTTCGATGCACAAAAGACTGAAATCGCTTTAAATCAGAAGGCTCATGCTGCGTAATGAAATCGAAAGGTGCATCATCCATCAATAGCATGAGTTTTTGTGCACTTTTGATAATCGTTTTGCGCTGACCCCAAGCCATAATCGCCGCAAAAAATCCAGCAATTTCTACATCTTGTAATCTTGAATACCGATGGGGAATTTGTACAGGATCATGCTCCACAAATCCATTTTCCTCCACCTCTTTGGCCCAATAATCCAATAAGTCTTTAATCTCGAGGTCTGTCATTGTTTTGAACCCACTCAGTTAGGATAATGGGAATAAGTGCTTAAGGTCAAAATGCAAGTAACCAATCACTTGCAAAGCTGGTGAATGGTCAAACCTTAGCCAAAGCACCTTCAAGATCCGCGATCAAGTCGTCTATATGCTCGATACCTACACTCAATCGAATCAAGCTGTCTTTCAGGCCATTGGCTTCGCGTTCAGCTTTTGGAATACTGGCGTGTGTCATCGTTGCTGGATGACCTACCAAGCTTTCAACGCCACCCAAACTTTCCGCCAAAGCGAACAGGTGAGTAGATTTTAGGAATATCAGTGCTTTTTCAATCGCATCGTCTTTCAGCGTAAAAGAAATCATACCTCCAAAATCCTTCATCTGCTTTTTAGCCACCGCATGATTGGGGTGAGATTCAAAACCAGGCCAATATACATCGCCCACTTTTGGATGATTCTTCAGCCAATACGCAATTTTTGCTCCGTTTTCACAGTGGCGTTGCATACGAATATGAAGCGTTTTGATGCCTCTTAAAGTTAAGAAGCAATCCATCGGACCAGGCGTAGCACCGCAAGAATTCTGAATAAACGCCAATCGATCTTTCAAATCATCGCTGGAAGTGCATAAAACGCCCATCACCACATCGCTGTGTCCATTGATATACTTGGTTGCGGAATGCATTACGATATCAGCACCCATTTTTGCGGGATTCTGTAAATAGGGCGAAGCAAAGGTGTTGTCCACCACCACGATACTGCTGTATTCATGAGCAATTTGAATCATGAGTTCAATATCAATGATGCGCAACAACGGATTGGTTGGCGTTTCCACCCAAACCATTTTGGTATTTTCATTCATCACTGCACGAACTGAAGATTCATCGCTCATGTCCACAAAATGAAACTTGATTCCGTATTGAGCAAATATTTTGGTAAACAAGCGATAGGTTCCGCCATATAAATCATTGGTACTAACCACTTCATCGCCAGGTTGCAACAACTTTGCACAGGCATCCACCGCGCCCATTCCGGTACTGAAACACAAGCCATAGGTAGTGCCTTCCAATGCCGCCAAGTTTTTCTGAAGCACATCGCGGGTAGGATTTTGGGTCCTGCCGTATTCGTATCCTTTGTGGTCTCCAGGCGCCGCTTGAACATAGGTGCTGGTTTGGAAAATCGGGGTCATGATTGCACCGGTAGTTGGGTCAGGCTCGATGCCTGCATGCAAAACCAACGTTTCTATGTGATTTGATTTCATGGTGATTTTTTTTATTGTGTTGTTTAGTGCGAATTTTTTTTTGATGATGGTATTCGTCCGTTAGTTGAGGTGAATTACACCTATCGAATGCGAATTTACGATTTACGCTCGATGTCTTTCAACACTTCTTCCACGATGCGGGGAAAATTTGCTACTTCTAGCTGATGGATTTTTTTGGCAACATCTTGGGCCGTATCGCTAGGAAATACGTCACATTTGGCTTGATAAATAATGGTACCCTCATCGTAATGCTCATTTACCCAATGAATTGTAATTCCAGTTTCTATTTCTTTAGAGGAAACTACCGCTTCATGAACATGCATCCCATACATACCTTTGCCACCAAATTTTGGGAGTAGGGCGGGGTGAACATTTATAACATAAGGGAATGAGGTAAGCAATCGCGACGGGAACTTCCATAAAAAGCCAGCCAATACAATTAGGTCCGGACTATAAGCACTCAAAATTGCATCTATCCGATCGCCAGTTTTCCATTCTTCCTTGGTGAATAGTTTACTAGGAATTCCCAGCCTCAGGGCTCGTTCAAAAACTCCGGCTCCAGCGACATTACAAAAAATGGCAGAAACAGTTGTGTTGGTTCCGGCAAAGTGATTGACGATATTCTCTGCATTGCTGCCGCTACCTGATGCGAAGATTATAATTTTCACTGCGATAGGCTAAATTGTGAGACCATGATTTCCAATTCGCGCATCAATCGATTGCGCGGTTGGTTGGGTGCAAAAATAAATCCATCAACCGCAACATAACGATGATTTGTAACATCGCGAATCACCCTTCTTAAAAAAGGCCCTCGACGATTTGTATTGAGCTCTGTTTGCCATCCACTCATCCAATATTCTGTGCCGTGAATACCCTTTATTGACCATTTCCGAATGGGGAATTGACCGCTTTCGCTGATTTCAACCCAGGTGCCTTCCGCAGTTTTGAGATATTTTTTTGTTAGTAAATTGCGTACGGTTATTTGATCCTGTAATGAGTCCGCATTAGCAATAAACTGCAGCATTAAATTGCTATGATAGTTTCCAGTTTCCTGCCGTAGCCAAATAAAATCATTGGCTTTGGCCACCAATTTTAATTCAGCGGACAACATGGCTTTTACGTTATAATTGGCTTCAATGGCAATAGAAATACTGTCGCTGTATCGATTTTGAATTAGGCCAGGATGATGTTTTCCTGTTTTTGTTTCTTGGGTATTTCCCAGTTCGAATGGCTTTGTGATTTCAAACAAGGTTTTTTGATTTGCCTGAAACCAAGTAGATGTCAAATTTTTCCCATCCGAATGCGCATCACGAAGGATTAATACCACTTGTGGGAACGACCAAATATTGCGGATCCAAGTACAATGAATGTTGTTAATGGTAGTATCCTTAAGCGTTTTTCTGGCATTGGATATTTTTGAGTCTCGAGCTTGAGTGAGGTCTTCAAATTTACTTTTGGGATCAATAATCCAAACCAAAGGAGCGGATTTCATTTTGTTATTTGTTGCAATATCTTTTTCCTCCATTTGGGAGAAATTATGCATCTCAAACTCGAATTGCGCTTCATAATAACCGTTGTCTGATTTGGTTAGATTTTCTTCAAAACGAATCAAATTGCTATCAACGGCCCAAAGCGTTTGAGTGAAGATGCCGCTTGCACTGTCTTCAAAGAAATCTGGATAAAAGACTGTGATTTTCGCTGCTGTGCCGATTGTAGAATCTTTTTTGGTTGTATCGCCGCTTGAGTTACATCCTGAATTCAGTAGGATCAATAAAATAGTTGTAAATCCTACCCCTAATTGGATTCGTTGTCGCATCAATGACATCAACGGTGTTTTGGTTTTTGGATGATCAATCTTTGACCTACCTGAATATTATTCGAACGCAAGTGATTCCAAGTTTTTATTTGGGTTACAGTAACTCCATGAGTTCGGGCTATCTGACTTAAGGTTTGCCCTCTCCTTACTACATGAATACTCTTTGAGGTGTTGCCAGATTTTGCTGAGGCATGGTAAGCACCTGAAGTAGCGCCTGCAACTTGAGCACCGCGGGGTACAGATTTTGGGTAGGCGTAGGGTGCACGATAGTTAGAAGGAACATAGGCTCCTTGAAATTTGGCAAATGCGGCGGCGCTATCAAATCGATCAATGAAATCCATACTCGCTGAATACGGCATCAAAATGACACTATTGGTTGCCATGTCTGTATTGTGATTGAGCAATTCTTGATTCAGGCCAGTTAAATTGTGTTGACTGCCCAAGTACTCATTGATTTTCCCCAGATGCATGGTAGAATCAATTTTGGTTGGAGCCAATACGATACTTTGTTCGTTATACAATGCATTTTTGCCTTTTTCGGTGAAGTTTAGGACATAGGCCACAGCAATAAATTTGGGGACATAGTTCTGGGTTTCTTTGGGTAAAAACGGCAATACTTCCCAAAAGTTGGTTCTTCCTCCGCTTCTGCGAATGGCTTTTTGTACGTTGCCAGGTCCGCAATTGTATGAGGCGATACTAAATAACCAATTGTTAAAAATGGACTGAGAGTTGGCAAAATATTCACAAGCTTTCTGAGTGCTAGCTACAATGCTTTTGCGATCATCGCAGGGGTAACCAATGCGCATACCCATAAGTTTTCCTGTGTAAGGCATAAACTGCCAAAGGCCCGTTGCACCGCACCATGAAACGGCACTAGGGTTTAAATTGGATTCAATTACAGAAATATACTTCAATTCAGTAGGCAAGCCATTTTTATCCAAAATCTCCTCAAAAATGGGAAAATACAATTTCATTCTTTCATGGATTTGGTTAAAATAGCCATCGCCGTAACCCAAGTAGTAGCGAATGTGTTGCTCTACTAAGCGATGATACTGAAACGGAATTGTGCTACCAATTTGTAACATCATTTCTTCGAATTCTCTTCCGTTGCGATAACGTTGTTCACCATGATTTACAGGTGAATGTGAAGGTATATTACCCAATAATTGCTGGGTAAGGCTATCGATTCTAACAATGTGATTGTCGCCCATCGGATTCAATGGAGCTTGGGCAAAAACATTTGAACATGTCATAAAAGCCAGTGTGATTGCGATGAAGAATGATTTTATCATTTTGTTCAAAAGTAACTCAGTTAAAGTTGGCTTGGAATAAGCAAAGACTGAGCCAAGAATAAAGGGCACTCAAGAAATGTGTATATTTGTGATAATCTAGATGTAGGAATGGTGCAAAGCCTTTACTATATTAGAGGTACTAAAAATCATACAGTCCGTGGCAATGTCAAAAAATATTATATCGCCGGAATCCCAAGCGCAGACGCAGTTGCAATCGGTTGTTCAATTTTTTAAAGGGGGTTCTTTGAATATTGGAATTCCGAAGGAAGTGACATTTCAAGAAAATCGTGTCCCGCTTACCCCAGCTGCCGTGGCTTATTTTAGCAGCAATGGCCATCGCATTGTAATTGAATCCGGTGCCGGACGCAATGCGAATTTTTCTGATATCCAGTTCAGTGAGGCGGGTGCGGAAATTGTGCATTCCAACAAAGACGTTTACGCTTGTGATACGATTTTAAAGATTGATCCGCCAACCTTAACTGAAATTGAATTAATGAAACCGGGTCAGTTATTAATTTCGGCATTGCAAATTAATCAATTGGATTCTGTGCTATTGCGAAAATTGATGGAGAAAAAAATCAATGCAATGGCTTATGAATATTTGGAAGACGATGGGGGTACCCGTCCAATCATTCGTGCGATGAGCGAAATTGCAGGAACGGCTAGTATTCTTATCGCTGCTGAATATTTGAACAATACACATATTGGGAAAGGAGAGTTATTGGGCGGATTTGCCGGTGTTCCTCCCACGCAAGTTGTGGTAATTGGTGCGGGTGCTGTGGGGGAGTTTGCAACAAAAGCGGCTTTGGGATTGGGCGCAAATGTGAAGGTGTTTGATAACAGCATGTACCGACTTCGTAGAATTCAAAAGTCGTTTGGATTCCATTTATATACCAGTACAATTCAACCACAAGTGATTAAAAACGCCATTGCCAGTGCCGATGTTGTGATTGGTGCTTTGGCTGGTAATACCGCAAGAAGTCCAATAGTAGTTTCAGAAGAAATGGTAATGGGCATGCGTGCTCATTCTGTGTTAATTGATGTTGCCATTGATCGTGGAGGAAATTTTGAAACTAGTGAGGTTACCAACCACGAAAAGCCCGTATTTCATAAATACGATGTAATTCATTATTGTGTTCCCAATATTGCCTCAAGGGTGAGTCGCACTGCCAGTTATACGCTGAGTAATGTTTTTACCCCGATGTTGGATGAGATGGCGCAAATGGGTGGATTTGGTGAGTTTTTGAAGATGAAAGCGGGGATACGCAAGGGAACCTATTTGTATCGTGGTAGTCTCACAAATAAAAATTTGGCTGATAAATTTGGCATCAAATACCACGACATCGATTT
>NSIB01000050.1 GCA_002737625.1 Flavobacteriales bacterium
TTTGATGACCAACGCTATGATTAAATAGATGGGCGATAGAAGTATCAAAGCAATTATAGAGACTAAAATATCGATGATCCTTTTCAGAACTTTCTGCCAAGTGGGCATCACCTCAAAATCTACCTCTACCAGCATGGCTCCAAGAATGTTGTTCATTTTTACCATCCCTAAAACCAAACTAAATTGGTCCGGCATAATCTTTAGATGGATTTCTTCGTTCTGTACGCAATCAATAATGGGTGTTACATTGTCGGCTTCGCTGGCCTCAGCACAAAGAATAATGTCTTCAATTTGTAATTCCTGAATCAACCTTGGCAATTCACTCCAATGCCCTAGTACTGTGGTTCCGAAATCTTGAAGCTGACATTCATCTTTGATTTTAACAAACCCTTTGATAAAGAACCCTTCCGATTTTTTGGCCGAATTCAACTCTTGATATAGTTTAAGAGCCCTATCGCCACATCCTATTATCAATGTGTTATAGCCCCAAACACGATTTTTGACATTGTGAATCGTCGTGGTGACCAATATCAGTCTAAAAACAAGGGTTGATAAAAATTGGAATCCGAATAACAATGCAACCGACAAATAATAATCCCGATAATTGGAAATACTATCATCCAGAATTAATGTAAAAAACAGAAAAACTACACCTATAATAGTGCTGTTGAATGTGTGTTGAAGTTCCCGCAAACGAGAACGTCTGAAAATGTAGTTGTAATAACCGCTAATGCCATGAAGTAGAATCCAAAAAAGGGGCACCAATATTAGACCCAATAGCAAATTGTCATCGTGGTTAACCGGAATTTCATATCCATGTTTACTCGCTTCGATGAAACTTTTTCTAAATAAAAATAGACCCAACCAACTCAAAGCTGCCGCAATCCAATCGGCGATTACATGAAGAATAATTCTACGGGTTTGATTCATATCACTTTAGAAAACTCAAACGCAAATTATCGATGAATATTTCCCTAGATACAGTGCAAACTTCCGGTTTATTGATATCGAAGAAAAGACGAATAGACGTTCCAGCGGGTTGACTCGCTAATTCAAATACCAAATTGACATAAAATCTCTTCCATTGGCCACCGGTTTTATTGACCAACAGGTAGGGTAAAAGTTCATTTGCCGTAGAATTTTTTCGTCGCATTGCCAATTGAACGGGTAAATCTGATTTTACATCAAACTCAAAGAAAACAGAAGAGCCATCCAAAGGCAAATCTTTGAATTCTTCAAATGATCCAATATCTATGTATTTGCTTGAGTCGATATTCTCAAATACAATTCGATAAGCTTTCGTGGTGCTCTTGAATTTACCATCGAGGTCAAATGGCGTGCTCACAATCGAAATAGAATCACCAGGATAGGGTGATGGAGCAATTGGAATTAGGGTAGAGTTATTGTCCTCGAAATCTTCATTCCAACGAACAAAGGCATTCTTGCGAAACGTGAAAATAGGTTTTATAGGAATGCTTTTTCCCGCTTGGAGTAAGAAAGTATCTACATAAGAAGCCATCGGCGTATAAATGCCTAGGTTGTTTTTACTGCCGTTGATATAAACCAAGGGAAAAATTTGAATTTTGATATTCCCTAATTTGGTGATTGGGATTTTGCATGGAAATTCAAAATTGCCTAACAATTCATCGTTCGCAAATACCTGCACCCCTCGTATTTGATGAATGTTATTGCCTTGAAGTGATGAAATGTTCAAAGAAACTGAATCAATTGAGATTTGAGCCGGAATGCCTTTGTGTTCATCCCTGCACGACATTACGCCAAAAATACCTAATAAAAATGCAATCGAATATTGTATTCCGCTGTAAGACCTCACACCACAAACTTAATGGATTTTAAGTAACCATAAAAATGCTATGGTTTATTTTGGATTCAATTATAGATCCTGATATTTTCTTTGGACCTTATCGATGGCCCATTCGCAAGTAGTTGTCACCTCTAAAGCATGCTCTAGATTCGTTAAAGGTGTTAGGTTGTTGTGGATGTTCTCTCCAAAGTTGCGTAACTCCATTTTCCAAGTATCAAACGGCATAATCTGTCGATCAATACGAATCAATTCTGGCGGCAATTCTGGATGATCAAAATCAGCGGATAGCGAAAGTTGATCACTTTGCTCAGCCGTGCGATATTCAACAAGTTCATTCGCCGAGAAATTCAACAGATACAAACGGTCTTGTTGGAAGATTTTAAGTGTATAAGTCCCTGGCTCCATGGCTCTACCGGCAGTAATGTGAGCAATCGCGTCGTTGTCGAATTCTAAGTGGATATTGAATAAGTCCGTCTGCTTTCCAAACAAAAACATCGGTCGTGCTGAAATGCTTCTAACACGACTAGAAACGGTACGTTGAATCAAATCAATTTCCTGGTATAAATTTGTGTGTATCCAAGCGGCAAACTCACCTGTTTCTGGTGGATGACAGTGTTTTTCTAATTTGATATATCGCGGCTTTTTAACCAGTTGTAAAGCTGCGGTGAAAAGGGGTTTGTTGTGCAGGACATTTCCAATTTGGATTACTACATTGGATTCTCTTTTGAATTTGGATAAAGTTTCAATTTCTCCCAGATTCCAATTTCTATAACCATCAAAGAAGATGTGTTTTCCCATCTTAACAAGGTTACAAATGACGTCAAACGGCAGATTCTTTACATGTCGATCCACAAAAAACACATCGCCCATACTTGCAATCTCCAAGGCGAACATGAATTCTCCTAGCATCGAAACATTTTGCGAATCGTCGGGATCTACAAAGCCCACCAAGTCAAATCCATTGACTGTGGCTAGTAAATGTTCGAAAATTTCTACTTTTCTTTTCGATCCTATGACAACTGATTTTAGCATGTTCTACCTTTGTGGTCGGATGCAAAGATTTGCAAACCGCAGTGAGTACCCAAATAGGGTTTTGAACAGATGGTAAAAAAGACGGATTTAGTAGACACATTGATTCACCAAGGCCAGCGGAAACGCTTGGTTGATGAACTTCGCAAAAAAGGGATTCAATCACCCGCTGTTTTACAAGCAATGGGAACGGTTCCTAGGCAGTGGTTTTTCCCCAAGGATTTTGAACATTTTATTTATCGAGACGCTGCATTTCCTATAGATCACGGCCAAACGATTTCTCAGCCTTATACGGTAGCCTATCAAACTGAACTTCTAGAAATAAAATCGGGGGATAAAGTCTTGGAAATAGGCACGGGTAGTGGTTATCAAGCCGCAATTTTATTGGCAATGGGCGTACAAGTCTACAGTGTTGAATATATTTTACCTCTCTTGCAGAAGGCTAGTGGAATATTTAAAGCGTTGGGTGCTGAAATTCAATTGTTTCATGGTGATGGAACCCTGGGCTTACCCGCATTTGCACCTTTCGATGCTATTGTTGTAACCGCAGGGGCACCCGCCGTTCCAGAAACATACCTAAAACAGCTAGCCATTGGTGGCAGATTGGTTATCCCCGTTGGAGAAAATGCCGAAGATCTGAAGATGATGCGAATTACAAAGTTGTCGGAAAATCAAACCAAATCAGAAGTGCTTCAAGATTGCAAGTTTGTTCCTTTGAAAGGATCGCACGGCTGGAAGTGAGCGCAGCCTGACAGTAATTATAGTCAAAAATTACCCTTATGAGCGATTCATTCGTTCTTCAATGTCTTCCACCTCGATTGGGAAATTATCCATAAAGTCGATTACTCCATTCGCAGTAATCAAAACATCATTCTCAATTCGAATCCCCAAACCTTCTTCTGGAATGTAAATACCTGGCTCAACCGTAACAACATTGTTGATGTCCATTGGTTCCCAGCGGTGCATTACATCGTGAACATCCAGTCCCAAATGATGACTCGTACCATGCATGTAGTACTTTAAGTGGGCTTTAGGATTTGCTTTCACCTCCGCGGCAGTCAATAAGCCCAATTGGATGAGTTGTTCCGACATGATTTTGCAAACTTCTTCGTGATAGACTGGCAAACTCACGCCCGGACGAAGTAATTTCTTGGCCTCTCGTTGAACCAAAAGTACCGCATTGTACACTTCTTTTTGGCGTGGAGAAAACCTACCATTTACGGGTATACAACGAGATAAATCACCGTTATAATTGCCATATTCAGCACCAAAATCCAACAACAGGAGGTCGCCATCATTACACTGTTTGTTGTTTTCGATATAATGCAATACGCAAGCACTAGAACCACTTGCGATGATGGGGTCAAAGGCAAATCCGCGACTTCTATTTTTGATAAATTCGTGTATCAATTCAGCCTCAATTTCGTATTCAAAAACACCCGGTTTAACAAAACCCAGTAGGCGCTCGAAGCCCTTTTGAGTGATGTTGATTGCTTCCTTGAGTTGATCAATTTCTTCCACTTCTTTCCTCATTCTCAAGTTGGCAAGAATGGGAGAGGATCGTTTGAAATTATGGGCGGGATACTTGTCTTTTATTTCTTTGGCAAAACGTAAGTTAGAATATGAAACGCGATCGGTAAAACGATCATTTTCATTTAAGTTAAAGTATATGTTTTCGGCCAATAAAAATGCGGCATGAATTGTTTTCCAAAACTCATGAAACCAAAATACTTGCTTGATACCAGAGACTTCAAACACTTGATTGGGATTTAATCTAGCCCCGTCCCATACGGCAATTTGGTCGCTCGTCTCTTTTACAAAAATCATTTCTTTGTATAAAGGATTGGGAGAGTCCGGGAATAAAACCAAGATAGTGTCTTCTTGGTCAATACCCGTTAAATAGTAGATATCCGACTGTTGGCGAAATGAAAAATACGCATCCCCATTTCTAGGCAATTCATCATTGCTGTGAAATACAGCGATTGAACCCGAAACGAATAAGTCGGACAGTTTTTTTCTATTCTTAACAAACAGCGAGGACGACGGATTTTTGTATTTCGAATTCATGTATGCAAACTTATCGATATAAAAACTCAATTCAAAATGCGGTTAAAACTGCGAAATCTAGTTACAGATATTTGCCATTGTTTCAAAAAAAACCTATTTTTGGTGCAACATAGTTATAAATAAAATTGTCATTAAAGAACAACTTAAAAATCATTTCTATATGAAAAAACTCATACCCTTATTGTTTTTTGTTCTAACGTTTTCATTATCAAACATTTCCACTGCCTCTCACATGATGGGTGGTGATATGTCTTATCAATGTTTGGGTAAAGGGAAATACAAAATCACAGCAAAAATTTATAGAGACTGTCGAGGTATTTCATTCAATTCTCCGTCATTTGGTGTATTTGCAGGAACCAATGGTGGAAATGGATGCGGAAGTAGTGGGATGTCGATTTCCAGAACTGGAATCAGAGACGTTACGCCACGATGCTCAACCGCGAGTTCGCCTTGTTCTCCTCAGAATACTTATGGTACAGGTGAGGGAATTGAAGAACATACCTATGAAGTTACAGTGGATTTTAATTCAAGTCCATTGAGTGGTTATTTGAATAAAAGCACATGTTGTGAAGTGACATTTTACATTGGACAATGTTGCAGAAACGGAGCCATTACTACTGGCCCATCGGGTAATGATTTTTTTACTACCTGTATGATTAATATCTGCAATATAAAGAAGACTTTAAATAAGTGTAATTCTTCTCCTACTTTGACTAACGCGCCAATTGGTTTCTTGTGTTGCAACCAAGCTTATTATTTCAACAACGGTGCAATTGATACTGTTGATTATGATTCTTTTTCTTACAGTTTAGCCCATGGTATCAATAGTTTACCCAACAATTCTGTATCTTATTCTTCACCATTCGATGCGCGTTATTTCATGACGCCATATTGCATTCCTCCAACTTCAATTAAGTGTACTCCCAATACCAAAACGAATCCTCCAAGGGGTTTATTCTTTGATACGAGTTCTGGAGATATTATCCTAACACCCACGAAATGTGATGAAGTTGCAATTGCAGTGATTGTAATTACAGAATGGCGAAAAGACAGTGCCACAGGTAAATATATCAATATTGGTAAAACACGTAGAGATATGCAATTGATTGTAAAAGATGATTGTGGTTACAACAAAGCGCCAACATTGGTAGGTCCTTTCAATTGGAAAGTCTGCGAAGGGGAAACACTAAAATTTAAGGTAGAATCGGAGGATGAAACGTTTACACCATATCAGAAAGTTCCCGATACAACCAATTTGAAATGGAATAAAGGTATTCCAGGAGCTACGTTTAAATTGGCAAATAGAGTGGATTGGCCAGAAAAGAGAAAAGCTTGGGCTTATTTTGAATGGACACCTTCTATAGGTATGGCATCAGATATTTCCTATTCGTTCTCGGTAACAGTAACAGATGATCACTGTCCAAAACCGTCTCAAGCGATTCGTGGTTTCAAAGTGAAAGTAAACCCACGCGCTTTTAGCATTCGCAAATACACCAATTTGAAGTGTGGTAAATTTGCTATGGCTGCAACTGTTAGTTTAGCCTTCAAAGGTGCGCCTCAATTTAAGTGGAGTGTAAGAGATAGCTTGGGTAAGTCTGAAATTTATTATAGTACTAAAAAATCAGATACTATGACATTTTACCGTGGTGGAAAATACATCATTGTGCATACTGTAAATAATTCGGACAACTGTCCAACGATTTACAGGGATACTGTTATTATTCCAGATCCTCCGCAGGTTGTTATGGCTGATGCTGACACGTTTGCATGTTTTGGTACTACAATGAAGTTAAATGCGGATATATTAATTGGTAAATCTCCATTTAAATACTATTGGACGCGCATCATGAAAGATACAGGGTCTAAAGCGGCTTGGAAATCTGAAACGCATATTTCCGGAGATACTTTTCAAAGTTTGAGCATTCCTAATATGAATCGTGACTCAACAGTTCGGATTCGAATTACTGATGGGGATGGATGTATTTTCTATGATACGGCTACAATTTATAATAAACCACTGCCAGTGGTGGGTATAGGGCCGGATCAACGAATATGTACTTATGAAATCGCCACATTTGACGCTCAAAACGCCGATACAGTAAAATACAAGTGGAGCACTGGTGATACAACACGAATATTTAAAACCAATTTAAAAGGCACTTATTGGGTACAGGTGATGGAAACGAAGTGGAAGTGCCTGAAATATGATACCGCCATAGTTTTCGTGAACGATACCGTTGTGTCTTTGGCTGGTAAAGATCAAATCATTTGTAACCAGCAGAGTGCGGATTTAGTAGCTACGCATAGACCGGTACTTCTAACTGGGAATTATACTTGGAAGGATATTACAGGAAGTAAAATGTTAGGCAGTAATTCCAAATACACCATCAAACCAAACAATACGAACACTCCTGGTGGTGCCGCACAGTTCTTTTATTATGAATTGTTTACCAAAGTCACGCAAGGCGGACATGAATGTCAGGATTTTGATACAATTGAAATTAAAGTCAATACTTTGCCGTTTGTAAAATGGGATCCAAAACCGTTAAAAGCACAGTGTTTTATTTATGGTGATATTGAGGTGAATAGTTTCTTTAATAAAGGAAAAGATGTAAATACTCGTATGTGGGCATTTGAAAACAAGTCACCCAATAATGTAAATTCTAAACCGACTACATCAACAACGCCAGGTCCTGGCTATGCAAGAAATTATATTGATTCTCTAACAACAGGTAGACATTTATTTAAAACTACTTACTTGAATAATAACCAATTGCAAAATGGTTTGAGTTTCCAAGGAAAAATTTATGCATCCTATCAGGATAACAATGGTTGTGTAAATATTGACAGCGTAATTCAGCGCATCAACGGAAATCCTTTGGTGGATATTAGAGATAGTACATTCTGTCAGGATTTGGGTTCTATCAAAATGGATCAAATCACAGTGAGACCCAAAGTTAAAATTGGTATTAAAGTAGATTGGACCGTAATGAAGAACGGAACGCCTGGTGGTGTTGACCCTGCTAAGATTTTGGCAAATGACAATCCTTTCGGTACTCCAGACTGGGTATTTAGATTTGGTGATCCTACCGAAGATTTCTATCAAGGGGATTACAAATTCCAGTTGTGTGTTGAAGATCAGTTGACCGGTTGCTTAACTTGTGACTCAGCTTTGGTGAAAATCATCGCAGAGCCTACCATCAAAGTAACTTCTCCAAATCCTGTTTGTGTAAACTGGGATACAATGGAGTTGTATGATTACATCAAGGTGAACGGATTGCAAGCAAGAGATAACGATGGTTCTAACTATAAAATTATAGAGTATAACTACAATCGCTTGGATCCTAAGGTGGGATCAACCAACTTGATCAAAGGACACCGCTTCAAACCTTCTTTTGGAACAGGTACTTGGTTGATTAGATATGGTAATGCGGCTACAGGATGTTTGAAACAAGATAGCTTCTACATCTATGTGAATGATACTCCAAATGCTGTACTCTTAGGACCAACAACAATTTGTGCAAGTGGTACTCCTTTGGATTTGAAGACTCGTATCAATACAACAGATACAAAACCAGCCAATGCCACAGGCTTATGGACAGGTACTAGTGCCGGAGTTGTTGTTACCGGATCGTCAACCTTTAAACCATTTAGTCAAGGTACAAATTTGAATACAGAGGGGCCGCATAGCTTTATATTTACTTATACAGATAATAATGGTTGCTCTGATACCGAGGTTTATAAGGTATTTGTAAGAAATCAACCCGTAATTGGTATTACGACACCTAAACCTTCAAGCGCTTGTGAGGGAAGTCCTTTCGCCATTCAAAGTACTTCTAAATACTGTGATACCAAAGTTCAATGGACACTTCAGAAACATGCAGGTGGAACATTCAGCGATGGAACATTTGCAAGCGGTAACACTTCAGAAAATGTATTGTATGTGCATGGTCCTGTCGACAAAACACAAAAAGGCGCATTCTTAAAAGTGACAACAACGCCAATTGCAGGTGATGTTTGTCCTCCAGTATCTGATAGTATTGAAATTGTTTTGCACCAGTATCCTGACTTGACACCTATTTCTAACCAAGCGGGTTGTGTGCCTTTGAAAACTACTTGGACTGTATCGGACAATCGTGGTATCCCAGCAAATCAAATGGCTTACAATTGGACATTTGGAAATGGTGACTCATCTAAATTGCAAAATCCAATAGATGTAATGTATCCGAACCAAGGACGATATAGCGCTGTGGTTATTGCGAACAACACGGCCGGTAACTGTAAAGATACTTCAACTGCTACAGTTGAAGCCTATCCAAACCCAGTGGCTATGTTCTATACTGATCCAACAAAGACAACAGTAGCCTTGCCTAAGTTTAAAATGTATAACCAGTCTACGGTTACAGCATCACCTTTCAATCCAACAATGCGTTATTTGTGGGATTTCGGTGTACCAACTTTGATGGATGATTCATCAACTTCGAAGGATCCAAGATATTCATATGGCAAGGATACAGCTACTTATCAAATCATGTTGATTGTGACTACCGATAAGGGTTGTAAGGACACTGCGTACAAAACAGTTCATATTGGTCCTGACATTATTGTGTTTATTCCTGACGTATTTACTCCAGACGATGCGGGTCCGAATAAGAACAATACATTCAACGTGACTGCATTGAACTTTAAAGTATTTAATATGCGCGTTTACAATCGTTGGGGAGAGAAAATGTATGAGACCAGCGATATCCTAAAAGGATGGGATGGTAAAGCCAATGGTGAAGAATGTATACAGGGTGTTTATGTGTATCACGTAGAAGTTACATCTCTAGAAGACAAAGTATATAAGTACGATGGTACGATCACTTTGTTGCGATAACAGAGAAACGAATTCAAAAAGAAAGGGCCGTCTGTGACGGCCCTTTCTTTTTGGTATGATTTATTTAAATGCTATAGGAAGAATGAAATGGAAATAATGAATCAATTATTTGCCAAGAACTTTAATGGCTTCGGCCAATAATTGCTCTTTGTTGATTGGTACAACGCCTGTAATCTCGCAAACCAATCCACCGGCCAAATTGCTTAACTCCGCCAAAGTTTTCGCATCGGTATTCGCACTCAAACATAAAGCAGCAATGGACACAACAGTATCTCCAGCACCGCTAACGTCTGCAATGGTTCTAATGTGAGCCGGAATGTGATGGGTTTTGCTCTTGCCAGTGATAACCACGCCGCGTTCGCTTAAAGTTACTAGGGTGAATTCATTGTTCAAGGATGACATTAACTGTGAAATTGCATCGTTCAAATTGGATTGTTCTGAAAGGTCGGTCTCAATTTTAAGTCCTTCTTTAATTTCTTTCAAGTTGGGTTTGAACAAAGTGACGTTTTTATAGGCCAAGAAATTCGCTTTCTTAGGATCTACGATGGTGGGGATGCCTTTGACAACACATTTCTGAATCAACAATTCAATATTCTTACTGTGTAAAACGCCTTTGTTATAATCTTCAAAAATCACAACATCGCAATTTTCAAGTTCTTCAGTGAATCGTTGCTCAAGAAGAAAGGTGTCCACAACATCTAAGTCTTTCGTAATCTCATGATCGATACGTAATAATTGGTGGTTATTGCCCAATATCCGCGTTTTATTCGTGGTTTTTCTCTTGTCTGAATGAATCAAACCGTTGCACGTTAAACTGGCTTTCATCATGATTTCCCTCAACTCTTTTCCTTCTTTATCGTGTCCCACTACAGAGCACAAGATTGGAGTTGCGCCCATGGCTTTGATATTCAACGCCACATTCCCTGCACCACCCAGTCTTTGGTCGAATCCTGTTACGTCAACTACCGGCACCGGCGCCTCAGGAGAAACCCGGTCCACTTTGCCAATGATGTAGCTATCAATCATTACGTCGCCAATGATAAGCACACGTTTCTTAGAAAAAGAACTGAATAGCGTTTGTATAGGATTCATTGCTACAAAAATACGACTCAGTGAGTGAGATTTCTAAAGGCGATGGCAATTCTTTCGGCGGCTTCAATTAACTGTTCTTCTGCAGCGGCATAGCTAAAGCGAATACAATTGGCATGACCAAAAGCTTCGCCAGAAACCGCCGAAACATGTCCTTTGTCTAAAAGATAAAGGCAAAGCTCGTCTGCGGTTGTAATGGTTTTCCCTTCTGGCGTTTTTGCCCCCAAATAATAACTGACATCTGGGAACAAGTAAAAAGCACCTTCGGGTAAATTGCATGGTAAATTGGGAATCAATGATAAAGCGGCATGAAAAATATTCCTGCGTCTTTCAAATGTATTGCGCATCACCTCAACTTCATCTTGTGGACCGTTTAGTGCGGCAACACTTGCCATCTGAGACACGGAACTCGCGCCGCTCGTCATCAAGCCTTGAATTTTATCACATGCTTGCACCAATTCCTTTGGACCGGCCATGTAACCCATCCGCCAGCCTGTCATTGCGTATCCTTTCGACATCCCGTTAATCACAGCGATACGTCCTTCTAATTCTGGGTAACTCGCTAGGCTGCAGTGCTTTCCGGCGTAGTTGATTTTCTCATAAATTTCATCGCTTAGGATGAAAATGTTGGGGTATTTGATTAACACATTTTTCCAAGCCAGCAATTCCGATTCACTCATTACACTGCCGCTTGGATTGCACGGGGATGAGAAAATGAGCATTTTGGTTTTGGGCGTGATAACTGCTTCCAATTGTTCGGCGCTCACTTTAAAGTCGCTTTCAACAGTACTGGGAATTTCTACCGGAACACCGCCTGCATATTGGATTAAAGATGGGTAACTTACCCAAAATGGGGCAGGGACGAGCACTTCGTCACCGGGATTAATAATGGACAGAATAGCATTCAATAAAGAGTGTTTTGCGCCATTACTAACAATGATATTCTCAGCCTCAAAATGGAAACCATTCTCTTTCTTTAACTTGTTTGCGATAGCCGAACGCAATTCGGGTAGCCCCGAAACAGGTGGATAATGCGTGTATCCGTCTAACATTGCCTGGTAAGCGGCCTCAATAATATGTCGTGGTGTATCAAAGTCGGGTTCCCCAATACTTAAATTAATTACGTCAACACCCGTGGCCTTCAGTTCACGTGACCGCTTGGTCATCGCCAAAGTTTGGCTCTCTACTATCTCCGAAATGCGATCGCTTAAAATCATCATGTTATTCAAAACTACCAAGTATTCACTGCGCTTCTATCTTTATCTACTAATAGTTTATCTACACTTACATCGATTTTGTGAACGATTGTATCATTTACTGTTCACATGCGATATTTTTGTTTTGTGAAGATTTTGTTCGTGGCCAATCGAATGCCTTATCCGCCGTATCGGGGGGATAAACTTAAGATTTTTAATCTGGCCAAAGAATTGTGCGTGAATCACGAACTTCATTTGATTACTATCGCCGAGAATCAAGAGGACTTGGATTCTGTTTCGGTGTTACAAAAAACGTTTTTTCTAGACGATGCCGCAGCGCAGACCTCTAATTCTAGTGCAACGACGAACAATGATAGATCAACAACTACTAATCCAAACGAGGGAATTCAACTGTTTGATTCCATTCAATATGTATATCGACCCAAATGGCGTTCAATATTGTCCTCTGCGATAGGCTTGTTCTCTAAACGACCGATTCAAGTATCCTTTTTTCGATCAAAACCGTTTGCTAATAAGCTAGAGCATCTGCTTGATAATCATCATTTTGATGTCATACACGTGCAGCATTTAAGAATGGCCCAGTACTTTGAAGATGGAGCACCATCCAATGCCATTTTAGATTTGCCCGATGCCTTTAGTTTGTATTGGAAAAGAAGAGAATCTGCCGCGAAAAACCCCTTCGATAAAGCGTTTAGGGGCCTAGAATACAAGCGACTGGCCAATTACGAAAAGTTGATGTTACCAAAATTTGCTCAGTCCTTGGTCTGTTCCACCGAAGACCGAGATTATCTAATCAATGCGGGAATTACCAATGTGGATGTGCTCCCGAATGGGGTCAACCTGAAATCGTTTTCTCCCCAAGGCAGCGACGCAATCATAAAAAATAGAATTCTATTTACCGGGAATATGGATTATGCCCCCAATGTAGACGCGGTCCAGTATTTTGTTGATGAGATTTTCCCTTTAATCCTTGAAAAACATCCCGAATCACATTTTGTGATTGCCGGGCAGCGACCCGTAAAAGCCGTCCTTGATTTGGCTTCAGACCGGATTCAAGTGACAGGGTTTATCGAAGATCTTTCCTTGGAATATGCCAAAGCGAATGTGGTGGTATCGCCGCTGAGAATAGGAGCAGGGACGCAAAACAAAGTCCTTGAAGCCTTGGCGATGAATCAGGCGGTAGTGTGCTCAAATGTTGGTTTTTTGGGGTTGGGTCTCAAATCAGGCGAGGGGATTTTGATGGGTGAAACCGCCCATGAATTCGCCAACCACGTCGTTTCTATATTAACTTCCGAAGAATTGAGAAAACGCTTGGGAGAAACAGGTGGACAGCATGTAAGATCAACTTTTGTATGGTCGGGAATATCTCAGCAATTATTATCGTATTTTGAAAATATAAAATCATGAATAAAATCAGTGTATCGATGTTGTTAGTGGCGTTCTCATTGGTGTGGGGCGTACAAGCACAAAAATCTGGAGGTAAAGTAAGTGCCTCAACCGAAACGGTTAAATCGTTGA